>CAYNGQ010000059.1:0-10473 GCA_964396735.1 uncultured Solirubrobacteraceae bacterium
GAGCGCCTCGGGGAGCATCGGCTCGACGGCGCCGGGCACGTACACGCTAGTGGCGCGCTCCCGCGCCTCCACGTCCAGCGGCGAGTCCTCGCGCACGTAGGCGCTCACGTCGGCGATGTGCACCCACACCGTGATCGCGGGGTGGGCGGGATCTGATCCATGGCGCTCCGCCGAGATCGCGTCGTCGAAGTCGCGTGCGGCGACGGGGTCGATCGTGAACGTCGCCAGCTCGCGTAGGTCCCGCCGCGCCGCGGCGCCCACCGCGACCCTCGGGCGCTCGCGTGCCGCCCGCGCCGCGCGCTCGACTCCCTGCTCGAAGCGGCGCGCGAGGCCACGGTCGCGCATCAGCTGCTCGATCGCCTCCCGCGCGCTCTCGCGCTGCTGCGGTGGCCACACCACGCGTGCCCCGCCGCCCGACCCGCTGCGCCGAGCGCCTTTACGGCTCCGGCCGTCGTCTCCGGGGGCCTTGCCGTCCCGACCCCGCTTGCCGCCCCGACCGTCCCGGGGTGGGTGCGGCTTCACTTGACCTTGGCGGCGAGCGTTTCGAGTGCAACCGCCAGACCGTGGGGGGTGTCGACGAGCTTTGCCGGCACCTTCACTTCGGGAGTAATCCCCGCGCCCTCGTGCACCCCGCCGCCGCCGAGGTTGTGGCCGTTGGGAGTGAAGTACTCGCCGACGGTGATGTCCAGCGCGCCGCCGTTGGCGAGCGACTGCTCCTCCTGGAAGACGCCCTTGCCAAATGTGTGCGTGCCCACCACGGTGGCGCGATGGTGGTCTTGCAGCGCGCCCGTCAGGATCTCCGCCGCGGAGGCGGTGTCGCGGTCCACGAGCACCACCATCGGGATCGATGCCGGGATCGTGCCTCCCACCGTGCGCAACACCTGGGTCGGCTGCACGCGACCGCGCGTGGTGACGACGACCGCGCCGCGGGGCAGGAAGAAGGAGGCGATCAGCTGCGCCTCTTCCACCAGGCCGCCGGGGTTGGAGCGCAGGTCGAGCACCAGCCCGCGCGCGTGCTCCTGCTGCAGCTCGTGCTCGACCGCTTCCAGCACTTCCGCGTGCGCGCCGGCGCTGAACTCGGCGAGCGCCACCACGCCGAGGGGGACGCCGTGGACCTTGCGCGTGATCGAGGCCACCACCGGCTCGGAGATCGTGGCGCGCGTGAGGGTGACGGTGCGGACAGTAGGTTGCCTGCCCGCCCGATGCCCAGCCGAATTCCCGCTCGACGAGTGGCCCGAAGATCCGGTTGACTGCCCGCTCGAAGACCCGCTCGTATGCGTCCCCGCGTCGCTGCCCGCCTGTCCCGCCTCGGCGGGTTCTTCCACGCGCAGCGTCACGTCGGTGTCAGGAGCCCCTTTGACGAGGCTGGTCGCCTCGTCCTCCGGCAGGCCCGCGAGGTTGCGGCCGTTGACCGCCACGATCAGGTCTTCGGGCTTCAGCCCGGCGCGGGACGCGGGGGTGGAGTTGAAGACCTGCACGATCTGCAGCCCCTTGGAGTTGGGGTTGACCTCGACGCCGATGCCGCTGAAGCTGCCGGGGTGGTCGAATTCGCTCAGTTCCTTGGCGGTGAGGTAGTGCGAGAAGGGGTCGCCGAGGCTGGCGACGGCGCCCGAGATCGAGGCATTGGAGAGCTGCGCTTCGCCGATCGGGCGGTAGTACTCCCGGTGGATCCTCGCCAGTGCTTCGTCGACCACGCGCGTGCCGCGGTTGGCCACGAACACGCGCTGCATGAACCCCGGCAGGTCTTCGGGGTGCCCGCCCCACCAGATGCCCGCGGCGACCAGCGCCAGTAGCAGCACGACGACCGCGGCAAGCGCGGCCAGGAACTTCAAGGGTCCTCGGCTGGCGGTCATCGCCCCTCAGCCTACGAGGTTGTATCCCCGGAGCGCGGAGCAAGTCCAATAAGAACGTCTTTCATGGAGACGGTGCGATCGGGGCGTTCCTGGACCAAGCTGGGCGACGCGGGCCGGCGCAGCCCGTGCTGGTAGCACGGGCAAGACGGACCGTGGCGATCCAGCGCAGTGTCCAGGAGCGCATCCGGCGTGCCGTCTCCTTGAAAGCCGTTCTATGGTAGGGCGATGGCGAGCATCACCACCACCACGGTCCCCACCAACGGCCTGCCCGTCCACCGCGTGGAGGTGCCGGGCACGCGCGCGCTGACCGCACTGGTGGCGTTCGACGCGGGCGCGCGCACCGAGCGCCCCGAGGAGAACGGGATGGCGCACTTCCTCGAGCACCTTGTGTTCAAGGGCGGCGAGAAGTACCCGTCGTACACCGACGTCAACGAGACCGCCGAGCGGCTGGGGGGCGTGCTGAACGCGTACACCAGCCACGACCTCGTCGCCTTCCACATCACAGTGCGCGCCGAGAGCGCGCCGGCGGCGATCGATCTGCTGAGCGACTTCGTGGGCCGCCCGCGGATCGACCCCGAGGAGCTCGACCGCGAGCGCGGCGTGGTCATCCAGGAGATCAACCGCGCCTACGACCAGCCCTCGACCATCGCTGAGTACCTGATCGACAGGGCCGCCTTCGGCGAGCACCCGCTGGGACGCACGGTGCTGGGCCCCGAGGAGAACCTGCGCAGCTTCACACGCGCGGCGATCGTCGCCTTCCGCGAGCGCCGCTGGGCGGGGGCGCGCGGGGGCGCGTTCCTGGTGGGCAACCTCGACCATCTGCCCCCCGAGGCGGAGTTGCACGACTGCTTCGCGCGCTTCCCGGCGCTCGGCGAGCCCGAGCCGTACGTGCCGGCGCCCGCGTTCGCGCCGCAGACGATGGTCGAGCAGCGCGACACCAACCAGTCGCACCTGCGCATGATCTACCGGCCGGCGGTGGACGTCTCCGATCGCGCTCGGCGCGCGGCGCTCGCGATCTACTCGACGCTGCTGGGAGGCGCGATGGGCTCGCGGCTGTTCGACGAGATCCGCGAGAAACGGGGTCTCTGCTACTCGGTGTACGCGCTCGACCACTCCTTCGCGGACGTGCCGATCCTGCAGCTGGGGTCGGGCCTCGACTCCAGCAAGTGCATCGAGGCGTACACCCGCATGCGCGAGATCGTGGAGGAGCTGCGCGCCGACGGCCCCACCGAGGACGAGGTCGCCCGCGCCCGCGCCTACGCCGCCGGCCGGCTGGTGCTCGCCTTCGAGAACACCAACGCCGTCGCCCGCTACGCCGCCAGCCAGTCGATCGTGTTCGGCGAGGAGATCGACCCCGACGCGGTGATCGCCGCCCTCGCCGCGGTCACCTACGAGCAGGTGCGCGAAGTCGCCGAGGGCATCACCGAGAACCTCGCGGTCGCCTGCGTGGGCCCGCACAGCGCTGAGGAGTTTTAGTAGCTCGGAGCGTCGTCCCAGCCGCCATCTGGCGGGGGGCGCAAGGGTCGGGGCTCGTAGCTCGGAGCGTCCACGCCGCCGTCCGGCCGGGGACGCAAGGGTCGAGGCTCGCCCTGTGAACGACGTCTGGACTGTGCCGCGGCCAGCTGATCGATACGCCGATCGTCCCCAACCATCTCGCGGATCCAGTGACTTGCCTCGTCGGGGTCGAACGACTGAGCCTCGACCATCGCCTCGATGTCGGCCCAATCCCGGGTTCGGTCGAACATCGCCTTGAAGACGACCAGTGCAGCGCAGCTGAGGATGGGGATGGTGCGTCCTTCGAAAGGCACCTGCCGAACGTGTTCCTCGACGTGGTTGTGGAAGGGGAGGACGTTGAGGAACAGGTCGACCGGCGTGATCCCCGATCTCAGCCTCACCTGACCGTCACGTTCGAGCTGTTCCAGCCGCTCGCCGCTGACCTCGATCCCCTCCGGCAGGGCCGCGAACACTTCGCGGGCCCGCTCAGGTCCCACAAACACATTGACGTCGATGTCTCTCGTGCCGCGAGGGTCGAGCGTGCAGTAGGCCAGGGCGATGGCCCCGCCAACCGCGTGCGGGATGCCTGCTCGCTCCAGCGCATCGTGAACAGCAAACAGGAGCTCGCTGAGATCGCTCATGCTCGAAGCTGGATCAGTGGCGGATAGGTCAGCTCGTCGCGTGGCCGGTACGGCAGGGCCTCAGCCAACTCGAGCACCTGAGCCAAGACTCGACCCGAGTGTTCGTCCGCGGCCACGCCCGGTGAAGCCGCGAGGTCCAGCTGCATGCCGGCCGCCGCGGCGATGCGAGCCAGCGCCGCGGCCGATGGCTGACGCCGCCCGTTCTCGTAGGCACTCAGCACAGAACGGTCAAGCCCGCTGCGCCGCGCAAGCTCGGTCTGGCTGAAGCCGCTGTTCTCGCGAATGCGAGCGATCAGTTCGGCGGCGACATCGTCGGTTCGAATGGACATCCTCGTAAAGGTAGCACATCCGCCACTATTTTCGCAAAAATCGTTGCTGATCCGCCACGCGTGTTACCCGATCGCCACCATGCGGTCGATCGGCACCCGCGCGCGCTCGGCGATCTCCGGCGGCACCCGCACCTCGAACTTCATCTCCCTCAGGGAGTCGCGCAGCTTGGGCAGCGTGATCATCTTCATGTAGACGCAGCTTGCCTCGGCATTGGCAGGGATGAAGTCGATGTCGGGCGCGGCCATCCGCAGCGGGTAGAGCATTCCCGTCTCGGTGGCGACCACCACCTCGCGCCGCTCACCTATCCCGCTATCCCCGGCTGCGCCATCGCCACCATCCGGCGTCGTGGTGCCCCCCTCACCATCCACCCACCGGTCGACGCCGGCGCCCTCGACCGCCCCGGGCGACGCCCGATGCTCGGCCTGCTCGGCGTACTTCAACATCCCGCCGGTGGAGAGCATGTGCACGCCCTCCGCGGCGATGTCGCCGGCGGCGAGGAACTCCATCACCGAGGTGGTGCAGCCGCACTCGGGGTGGATCAGGAAGTCCGCCCCGGGGTGCGCGGCGCGCGTGGCGGCGATGTCGGCGGGGCGGATGCCGGCGTGCACGTGGCACTCCCCGTCCCACACGTGCATGCGTTTGCCAAGCTCCTTCTCCACATACGCCCCCAGCCACATGTCGGGGCCGAACAGGATCTCAGTGTCGGGGCCGTGCGTGTCGTAGATATGACGCACCACCTGCACGGCGTTGGCGGAGGTGCAGCAGTAGTCGGTGAGCGCCTTCACCTCGGCGGTCGTGTTCACGTACATCACCACCACGCCCCGCGGGTACTCGGCGCGCCACTGCGCCAGCTGCTCGGCATCGATCGAGGCCGCCAGCGAGCAGCCGGCGTCGAGGTCGGGGATCAGCACGGTCTTCTCGGGACAGAGGATCGAGGCGGTCTCGGCCATGAAGTGCACGCCGCAGAAGACGATCGCCTCCCCCTCGGCGGCGGCCGCCTGACGCGAGAGGCCGAGCGAGTCGCCCACGTAGTCGGCGACGTCCTGCACCTCGGGCACCTGGTAGTTGTGGGCGAGGATCACCGCCCCGCGCTCGGCGGCGAGCGCGCGCACCTCGCTCTGCATCTGCGCGATCTCTTCGGGTGCAAGCTCCGCGGTGGGTGCCTGGGTGGGGACCATGGGCAGGTTCATGGCAGTGCCTCCAGGATCATCGAAAGGTCGAGCGCCGGCGCCGAGTGGGTGAGGGCGCCCATCGAGATCCATTTTACCCCGGTCTCCGCCCGCTCCCGGAGCGTCTGCAGCGTCACCCCGCCGCTGGCCTCCAGCTGCGCGCGCCCGGCAACCAGAGCCACCGCTTCGCGCAACTGCGCGACGTCCATGTTGTCGAGCAACAGCCGCGGCGCGCCCACGGCGAGCGCCTGCTCGATCTCCTCGGGGTTGCGCACCTCCACCTCCAGCGTCGCCGCGAGCTCGGGGGCGGCGGCGCGCGCGAGCGCGACCGCCTGCGCGATCCCGCCCGCGGCGGCGATGTGGTTCTCCTTGATCAGGATCGCGTCGTACAGACCCACGCGGTGGTTGTGAGCGCCGCCCGCGGCCACCGCCGCCTTCTCCAGCGCCCGCAGCCCCGGGGTGGTCTTGCGCGTGTCGAGCACCCGCGCCCCCGTCCCCTCCACGGCTCGCGCCGCGCGCGCCGCCATCGTGGCCACCCCGGAGAGGTGGCCGAGGAAGTTCAGCGCGGTGCGCTCGCCGGTGAGCAGCGCCCGCGAGGATGCCTCGATGCGGAGCACTGGCAGGGCCAGGGTGCCCTCGCCGCCGTGTGCGGACCCGCCGGGCTCACGCCAGACGCCCTCGTCCACGAGCCGCTCGAAGCGGGCGTCAGGGTCGAGCAGCGCGAAGGTCGCCTCCGCCGCATCCAGGCCGTAGATCGTGCCGGGCGCCTTCTGCGTGATCAGCGCCTCAGCCCGCGCCTCGGCCTCTACCGTCGCAAGCGTCGTCACGTCTCCGGCACCGACGTCCTCGTCGAGCGCCGTGCGCACGAGCGCTGCGATGTCGACGTCCAAGGTGGCGCTCACCGCCTTCAGCATAGGCATAGGATCAGCGATATGGACGCGCGCCCCGCCGCAGACTCGCACGCCACGCTGGCCCACTGGATGGGACCGCTGGACGCCAACGGCGCCGGCTTCGTGCACGGCGGCACGGTCATGAAGCTGTGCGACGAGGCCGGTGGGCTGGCCGCCGTCAAGCACTGTCGCAACAGGGTCGTGACCGCCAGCATGGATCGCATGACGTTCAGGGTCCCGATCCACGTCGGCGAGCTCGTCACATTCCAAGCCAGCGTCAATGCCGTCTGGCACACCTCGATGGAGGTCGGAGTGCGAGTCGACACGGAGAACCCGCGCACCGGCGAGCGGCGGCACAGCAACAGCGCCTATCTGACGATGGTGGCCGTCGACGAGCACGGCAACCCGATGCCGGTGCCACCACTGCTCGCCAGCACCGACGAGGAGCGCCGGCGCGAGAGCGAGGCCCAGCTGCGCCGCCGCAACCGGCTGGCCGAGCGCGAGCAGATCCAGGCGGGTCGCTGAATGCAAGCGGATCCACGCAGGTCGCTGAACACACGCAGCTCCAGGCGGGTCGCCGAACGCGAGCGGATCCACACGGATCGCTGAACGCTATCCCTGCGGCGACGCCGCGTGCAGCAGGTAGGCGCGTACGAACCCGTCGAGGTCCCCGTCGAGCACGCGCTGCACGTCGCCCATCTCGTGGTTGGTGCGGTGGTCCTTGACCAGGGTGTAGGGGTGCAGCACGTAGGAGCGGATCTGCGAGCCGAAGTTGACGTCCTGCGCCTCGCCCTTCTCGCGGGCGATCTCCGCCTGGCGTTCGCGCTCCTGGCGTTCGAGCAGCTTGGCGCGCAGCATCGCCATCGCGGTCGCGCGGTTGGAGGACTGCGAGCGCTCGTTCTGGCACTGCACCACGATCCCCGTCGGGCGGTGAGTGATGCGCACCGCGGAGTCGGTCTTGTTGACGTGCTGTCCGCCGGCGCCGGAGGCGCGGTAGGTGTCGACCTGCAGGTCGTCGTCGTTGATCTCGATCTCGCCTGACTCCTCCACCACCGGGGCGACCTCTACGCCCGCGAAGCTGGTCTGGCGGCGGTGGGCGGAATCGAATGGGGAGAGGCGCACCAGTCGGTGCACCCCGCGCTCGGCGCCGAACAGCCCGTACGCGTTCTCCCCCGCGGCGCGGAAGGTGGCCGACTTGATGCCAGCTTCCTCGCCGGCGCTCGCCTCGAGCAGCTCAACCTGAAAGCCGCGCGACTCCGCCCAGCGCATCTCCATGCGCAGCACCATCTCCGCCCAATCCTGAGCGTCGGTGCCGCCGGCGCCCGCGTTGACGCTCACCAGCGCGTCGCCGGAGTCGTACGGCCCGGAGAACAGCCGCTGCTCCTCGAGCGCCGCCAGCCGGGCCTCCGCGGAGGCGATGTGCTCCTCGACCTCGCCCTCCAGCGACTCGTCCTCCTGCGCAAGCTCCGCCAGGCCCTCGAGATCCTCGACGTCGCGCTCGAGCGCCCGAAACATCTCCAGGCGCCGCGCCACCCGCGCGTGCTCGGCGGACACTTTCCCCGCGCGCTCGGAGTCATCCCAGAAGCCCGTGGCTTCCATCTCCCCCTCGAGCGCGCTCGTGCGCTCGCTCAGCCCAGCGGGGTCAAAGATAATCCGCGAGCAGCTTCAACTGATCGCGGATGGCGGCAAGTCTCTGCGGGACCGACTCGGTGGAAGCGGTGGTAGGCATGGCCCCACGCTATCAACCTTCCCTATACGCCTCCTGAGGCTGCTCCGGACCAAGGAGAGCAAGGACGCAGGGAGCGAAGTGTGCTCCGCACACGAGCGACCGAGGACGCAGCTATCCGCCGTGTCCGGTGCAGCCTCAGGCCCCGTGGCACTTCTTGAACTTCCTCCCGCTCCCGCACCAGCACGGATCGTTGCGCCCGACCGTGTGCTCGGAGTCCACCGTGCGCTGCTCGACCACCGGCACGAGCTCCTGCTCTTCGCCACCCCCGTTGGTCGCGTACGCCTGCGCGCCGGCCGCGCCGGCGTTGGCAGCCGCGGCGGCGATCGCGCCGGCTCCCATCGCGGCGCTGCCGCCCGAGTAGGAGACCCGCGCGGGGCGGGTGGAGTTGCCTGCCGCCGCGAATGCCGGCGCCGGTGCGCTACCGCCGCCGTTCTCGGCATTAATCTGCACCTGGACGTTGAAGATCAGGCGGGCGTAGTCGGCCCAGATGCTGTTGATCAGATCGCCGAAGAGCGTGAACGCCTCATTCTTGTAGGCGACCAGGGGATCGATCTGGACGAAGCCGCGCAGGTGGATCCCCTCGCGCAGGTAGTCCACGTCGAACAGGTGCTCGCGCCAGCGTTCGTCGATGATCTGCAGCAACAGGTAGCGCTCGAGCTGGCCCATCAGCTCCTCGCCGAACTCCTGCTCGCGCGCGTCGTAGCGCTCCATCGCCTGCTCCACCAGGCGTTCGCCGAGATGCGCGCGGTCGACCGCCTCGGGGGTCATCTCCTGTGGGCCAATGTCCAAGGGAAAGAACTGAGAGAGCGCCCTGAACATGCCTTCGACGTCCCAGTCCTCGAGGTAGTCGCCCTCGGTGTATTGCTCGATCGTGCGCTCGATCACGCCGGCGATTTCGGTGCGCGCCTGCTCGCCCATCGGGCGCCCTTCGAGCACGTCGTCGCGGTAGGCGTAGATCACGCGCCGCTGCTCGTTCATCACGTCGTCGTATTCGAGCACGCGCTTGCGGATCAGGAAGTTCTGTTCCTCGACCTTGCGCTGCGCTTTTTCGATCTGCTTGGAGAGCATCCCGGCCTCGATCGGTTCCTCGTTGCCCTCCGCGTCGACCCCGCCGAGTTTGTCTAGGATGCGGTAGATGCGGTCGCCGGCGAACAGCCGTACGAGGTCGTCCTCGGCGGCGAGGAAGAAGCGGGTCTCGCCCGGGTCGCCCTGGCGCCCGGCGCGCCCGCGCAACTGGTTGTCGATGCGCCGCGACTCGTGGCGCTCGGTGCCACAGATGAACAGGCCGCCGGCCGCCATCACCCGCTCGCGGTTTTCCTCCACCTCGCGCTCGAGCGACGGCAGCACCTCGGCGAGGCGCCGCCCGTACTCCTCCTCGTCCGCCTCCGCCTTCACGCCTTCGCGGGCGAGTTGCTGGTGGGTGAGGTGCTCGGGGTTGCCGCCCAGCTTGATGTCCACGCCGCGGCCGGCCATGTTGGTAGCGATCGTCACCGCGCCCGGCTGCCCAGCCTCGGCGACGATGTCGGCCTCGCGCGCGGCGTGCTCGGGCTTGGCGTTCAGCACCGTGTGCGGGATCCCGCGCTGCTTCAGGCGTTCGCCCAGTAGCTCGGAGACCTCGACGGAGATCGTGCCGACCAACACCGGCTGACCATTCTCGTGGCGCGCCGCGATCTCCCTGACGACCGCGCTCCACTTGCCCTCCTTGGTCTTGTAGACCTGATCGTTGCGATCGTCGCGCACCATCGGCACGTTGGTGGGGATCTGCACGACCGGCAGCTCGTAGATCTTCATGAACTCCGTCGCCTCCGTCAGCGCGGTGCCGGTCATCCCGGAGAGCTTGTCGTAGAGGCGGAAGAAGTTCTGGTAGGTGATCGTGGCGAGCGTCTGGTTCTCCTCCTGGATGCGCACCCCCTCCTTCGCCTCGACCGCCTGATGCAGGCCCTCCGACCAGCGCCGGCCCTCGAGGATGCGGCCGGTGAACTCGTCGACGATCTTCACCTCGCCGTCGATCACCGCATAGTCGACGTCCTTCTTGTACAGCGACTCCGCGCGCAGCGCCTGGTTGAGGTGGTTGACGAGGTGGCCGTTCTCGGCGCGATAGAGGTGGTCGATGCCGAGGAAGCGCTCGGCCTTGGCGACGCCCTGCTCGGTGACCGACACCGTCTTATGCTTCTCGTCGAATTCGTAGTCGAAGTCGGCGAGGTATTTCTTCTTGGAGCCAGGGTCCATCCCCTCGGGGGCCTTGCCCGGCGTCAGCCGCGGCGCGAGGCGGGCGAACTTGACGTACAGATCGGCCGCCTGTTCGGGGGCGCCGGAGATGATCAGCGGCGTGCGCGCCTCGTCGATCAGGATGTTGTCGACCTCGTC
>CAYNGQ010000060.1:0-2494 GCA_964396735.1 uncultured Solirubrobacteraceae bacterium
CGTAGGAGAGTGCGATCCGCGCCGACTCCTTCATCACGTCGCCCAGCTGGCCGGTCAGCACCAGGCCGTTGCCCGGCGCGGACTCCCCGGCCTTCATCGCAGTCGCCTCGACGAACAGCACATCGCCGCCCGCGCCGGTGACCGCCAGCCCGGTGGCGACACCGGGCGTCGCTGTCCGTGCGGCCGACTCCTGGAAGACCTTCTGCCGACCGAGCGCGTCGCGCACCGCGACTCCGGGCGTTGCCACCGGCCTGGCCGTGACCGGCACCGGTGGGGACGTGCTGTTCGTGGAGGCCACCGCGATGAAGAGCAGCGGCTCGGGCGGCGGCGGTGGGCTGGTGCTCACCGGCCAGCTGGGCGACGTGATGAAGGAGTCGGCGCGCATCGCCCTCTCCTACGTGCGCGGCCACGCCGAGGAGATCGGAATCGACGAGAACAGCGCGTTTGAGGGACAGGAGTTCCACGTGCACGTGCCCGCTGGAGCGATCCCCAAGGACGGCCCCAGCGCCGGCGTGACGATGGTCACCGCCCTGGCCTCGCTGCTGAGCGGCCGCCCGGTGAAGCACACGGTGGGGATGACCGGCGAGGTCACCCTGCAGGGCCGCGTGCTGCCGATCGGCGGGCTCAAGCAGAAGGTGCTGGCGGCCCACGCGGCCGGTCTCACCGACGTGATCCTGCCGGAGCGCAACCGCGGCGACCTCGACGACATCCCCAAGGAGGTGCGCGAGCAGATGAGCTTCCACCCGGTGATGACCGTCCAGGAGGTGCTCGACCGGGCGCTGGAGCCCACGCGCGATGTCGCCCACCAGCTCCCGTAGATGCAAGCCCGTTCCCGTGGAGGTCCGCCGCACGGCGGACCTCCTGGAGCGGCGCTGGCAGCTGTCGATCATCTACGCCGCACTGACCGGCGCGCTGCGCTTCAGCGAGTTCGCCGAGGCCGTCGGCGGCATCTCCCCGCGGATGCTCTCCGAGCGCCTGCGCGACCTGGAGGCGGCGGGATTGGTCGAGCGCACGGTGATCCCCTCCAGCCCCCCGACAGTCGAGTACCGCCTGACCGCGCGCGGCCGGCGCTTGGCGCCAGTGGTGGAAGCGATGCGCGCCTACGCCGAGGGGTAGACCTCCAGCTCGGCCAGGCGCCGCGCGAGGAAGCGCCGCTCGGGCTCGGCGTGGGCCAGCTCCAGCGCACGCTCGTACGCAACCCTCGCCTCGGCGGGACGCTCCAGACGGCGCAGGAAATCGGCGCGTACGGCGTGCAGATAGTGGTATTCGTCGAGTCCGCCGAGCCCCTCGAGCGCCTGCAACCCAGCCTCGGGACCGCTGGCTTCGGCGAGCGCGACGGCGCGGTTGAGCTCGACCACGGGGGAGCGCGTCAGCCGGGCGAGCTCGCCGTAGAGCGCGGCGATCTGAGACCAGTCGCGAGGGTCTTCGGTGTGTAGGTAGGCAACCGCCGCCTGCAGCGTGTAGATCCCGGCCGCCCCGCCGCCGTGCAACGACCGCGCGCGCTCAAACGCGACCCGGCCGGCATCGATCTGTTCGTGGTTCCACAGCGCCCGATCCTGGTCCTCCAGCAGCACGAGCTCGCCGTCGCGCAGACGGGCCGCGCGGCGCGAGTCGTGCAGCAGCATCAGCGCCAGCAGGCCATACACCTCGGGCTCGTCGGGCATCAGCTCCGCCAGGGCCCCGCCGAGGCGCAGCGCCTCGGTGGAGAGCTCCACGCGCGAGGGCGGCGCCGAGTAGCCCTCGTTGAAGATCAGGTACACAACCGCCAGCACCGCAGCCAGCCGGTCGGGCAACAGGTGGGCAGGCGGGATCCGGAAGGGGATCGCGGCGTCCTTGATCTTGCGCTTGGCGCGCACCAGCCGCTGCGCCATCGTCGCCTCGGGCACGAGGAAGGCGCGCGCGATCTCATCGGTGGAGAGGCCACCGAGCGTACGCAGCGTCAGCGCCACCTGCGCGTCGCCGGCGAGCGCCGGGTGACAGCAGGTGAAGATCAGCTCCAAGCGTTCGTCGGGAAACACGGTATCCCCGATGTCGGGCTCCTGCATCATCGCCTCAGGTCGCTCCAGCAGCTTCGACTTGGCGGCCAGCGTGCGGTCGCGGCGGATACGGTCGATCGCGCGGTTGCGCGCGGTCGTGGTCAGCCACGCGCCGGGACGCTCCGGCAGGCCGTCGCGCGGCCAGCGCTCCGCCGCTGCCGCAAACGCCTCCTGCGCGGCTTCCTCGGCGAGGTCGAAGTCACCGAGGAAGCCGATCAGCGCAGCGAGGACGCGCCCCCACTCATCGTGGAAGACCCGCTCGATCGCGCCCGGCCGGGAGCGCGCTCGAGGAGTCGAGCTCGCGGCCGCGTCGCCGGAGGCGCTCAATCAGCGCTCCACCAGCGGGCGCACCTCGACGGCCCCGCCCAACCGCGCCGCCGGGATCCGCGCCGCCAGCTCGATCGCCGCGTCGAGGTCGCCGGCCTCCAGCAGGTAGTAGCCGCCGAGCGCCTCCTTGG
>CAYNGQ010000061.1:0-7412 GCA_964396735.1 uncultured Solirubrobacteraceae bacterium
AGACATACGATCTGGTATTCGTCGATCCGCCCTACCGACATGCGGGTGTGCTGGGGCGTGAGCTGGGGGAGGCACTGCCGCCCCTGCTCGCGCCACGGGCGCGCGTGGTGACGGAGAGCGATCGGCGCACCGAGCTGCCGCTGCGATCTCCGCTACTGGAGGTGGAGGTAGAGCGGCGCTACGGAGACACCGTGATCACGATTCAACGCCGAAGATGAGCCTCGACAAGTCAATAGCCGTCTGTCCGGGCTCCTACGACCCGGTGACCAACGGCCACCTCGACGTGATCCGGCGTGCCGCCGAGCTGTACGACCAGGTGGTCGTCGCGGTGGTGAGGCGTTCGGTGCGCAAGAACGCCACGCTGTTCGACATCGACGAGCGGGTGGGGTTCATCGAACGCGCGACGGCCAACCTGCCGGGAGTGCGGGTCGAGCCGTTCAGCAACCTCGTGGTGGAGTTCGCGCGCAGCGTGGGCGCGAAGGCGATCGTCAAGGGCCTGCGGGCGATCTCCGACTTCGAGTACGAGCTCGAGCTGCACCAGCTCAACCGCCGGCAGGACCCGGAGATCGAGTCTGTGTACCTGATGTCGAGCTCGCAGTACAGTTTCCTGTCATCGAGTGGCGTCAAGGAGCTGGCCACGTTCGGGGGCCGGATCGACGATCTGGTGCCGGCCGAGGTGGCGGTCCGGTTGCAGGAAGAGTTGCGGCGCTGACGAACTGGATGTGAGGCGTGATGTGCAACCTTGATATACAGACCGTGGGGTCGGACGCCCCGCGGAGGTAACCCGTTATGGACGTTTTGGTGCTGATAGACAAGCTGGACGACTTGGTGCACAACGCCAAGACGGTGCCGATGACCGACCAGGTGCGGGTCGACAAGGAGGAGATCTACGACATCCTCGACCAGATGCGCGCGACGATCCCCGAGGAGATCAAGCAGGCACGGTGGATCGTCAAGGAGCGCCAGGAGATGCTGGCGGAGGCCAAGCGCGAGGCCGAGAAAATCGTCAAAGAGGCGCGCGAGCGCCAGGAGCGGCTGGTCGGGGAGGAGGAGGTCACCAAGCAGGCCGAGCGCATGGCGGAGGATATCGTCGAGGACGCGCGCGCCCGCGAGCGCGAGATCCGCCTCGGCGCCGAGGACTACGCCGACGAGATCCTCAGCACGCTGGAGGTCAACCTTTCGAAGATCATCAGCGCGGTGGGGCGCGGCCGCGAGCGGTTGCAGGGCAAGGACGAACCGGCTGAGGTCTCCTGACCAACCGCGCGGGCGGCGCGGGCGGTCGGATCGCGTACGCGAGCGTGAGCACGGTCTGTGGTCTGTGTCCAACCCAGCGGGCGGCATGCGCCTGATGCGCCTGCGCGGCGTGCAAAGCCCGCGGTCGGGTAATTTGAGAGGTATGAGCTCGTCCCTGGGACATCGTCTGGAGGTCGTCCGTACGCTGCTGGGCACCGGCATAGTGCGCGTGGTGGAACGTCCGGACAGGGCCGCCCGTGCGCTCGCGACGCTGCGCCGCTGGGGCTCGAGCTCGGCCACCGCATACAGGATCTCGGGGATCCGCTATCCGGAGCGCCTGGCGATCGTGGATGAGCGCGGTACGCTCACGTTCGCGGAGGTGGACGCGCGCACGAACGCCCTGGCGCGGGCCCTGCGCGCGGCGGGCGTGGGGGCGCAGGATGGGGTGGCGCTGATGTGCCGCAACCACCGCGGCATCATCGAGGCGAACGTGGCCTGCGCGAAGCTGGGGGCGAGCGTGCTGTATCTGAACACGGCGTTCGCCGGCCCGCAGATCGCGGAGGTGCTACGCCGAGAGGCCCCGGTTGCGCTGATCTACGACGGGGAGTTCACCGACCTCGTGCGCGAGGGCTCGGAGGGAATGCGGCGCTTTGTGAGCTGGCGCGAGCCGCGGGAGCGGCGCGCCGCCGGGCCGCCGGGGGAGGACGGCGCGCCGGTGGGCTCCCAGCCGCGCGGGGGGAACGCCACGACTGCCTCGCAGCCGAGTGCGACGGGGAGCCCGGAGAGCAACGGCGCCGGGCGCGGGGACCCGTGGGTGGAGGATCTGATCGCCTGCACCGACACCGCGCCGCTGCAGCCGCCGGCGGAAAAAGGCCGCGTGGTGATCCTCACCTCGGGTACGACCGGCACGCCGAAGGGCGCGCGCCGCAAGCAGCCCGACTCGTTGGAGCCGGCGGCGGCGCTGCTCTCGAAGATCCCGCTGAAAGCGCGCGAGACCACGGTCATCGCGGCGCCGATGTTCCATTCGTGGGGCTATCTGCACTTCACGCTGGCGCTGCCGCTGGCCTCGACGCTGGTGTTGCGGCGCCGGTTCGACCCCGAGCAGACGCTGGCGGACATCGCGCGTCACCGGGCAACGGCGCTGGCGGTGGTGCCGGTGATGCTGCAGCGCATCATGGAGCTGCCGGGGGAGACGCTGGAACGCTACGACACCTCGTCGTTGCGGATCATCGCGGTCTCGGGCTCGGTGCTCCCCGGCGAGCTGGCGACCCGGGTGATGGATACGTTCGGGGAGGTGCTTTACAACCTGTACGGCTCGACCGAGGTCGCATGGGCGACGATCGCCACCCCTCAGGACCTGCGCGCGGCCCCGGGTACGGCCGGCCGCCCGCCGCTGGGAACGGTGACGAAGATCCTCGATGCGGAGGGGCGCGAGCTGCCGCAGGGGCAGCGGGGGCGGATCTTCGCCGCGAACGAGATGGCGTTCGAGGGCTACAGCGGGGGTGGGGGCAAGGAGGTCGTGCGCGGACTGATGAACACCGGGGACATGGGCCATATCGACGCGGGGGGGCGCCTGTTCGTGGATGGCCGCGACGACGAGATGATCGTCTCCGGCGGTGAGAACGTGTTCCCGCGCGAGGTCGAGGACCTGCTCGCAAAGCACCCGCAGATCGAGGAGGCCGCCGTGATTGGCGTGGAGGACGAGAAGTTCGGTCAGCGGCTGAAGGCGTTCGTGGTCGCGCGCGAGGACGCCGAGTTGACCGAGGACGCGGTGAAGGAGTACGTCAAGGACAACCTCGCCCGCTACAAGGTGCCGCGCGAGGTCGTGTTCCTGGAAACGCTGCCGCGCAACGCGACGGGCAAGGTGCTCAAGCGGGAGCTCAGTACGACGGCTGATTGAGGCTAGCCTGGGAGCAGTGCCAGCGTTGACCGACAAGCTCGATCTGGAGAGCCTGCATCTCAGCGCTGGCGAGGGGCGGCGCCTGGAGCTGGCCGTCGAGGTCGAGCCGCTGGTTCTGGGGGGCGAGCGTTATGTCGCCCAGCCGCCGCACCTGACGGTCACGTTGGACGTCTCGCGCATGGTGGGCCACGGGTATGCCCTGCGGCTGCGCTTCGCGGCGGCGCTGGCGGGCCCGTGCATGCGCTGCCTGACGGGGGCGGCCCCCGAGGTGGAGGTGGACGCGCGCGAGGTGGACCGCCCGGGAGGGGGGGAGGAGCTGTCGAGCCCCTACATCCGCGGGGAGACGCTCGACCTCGCGGCGTGGGCGCACGACGCGCTCGCGTTGAGCGCCCCCGCGCAGGTGCTGTGCCGCGCCGACTGCGCCGGCCTCTGCCCGGTGTGCGCAGCCGACCTCAACGAGGCAGGCCCGGAGCACCATCACGAGCGCGAGCCCGACCCGCGTTGGGCGAAGCTGCGCGAGCTGAAGCTGGAATAGTCGTCGGTCGGCAAGCGTCCTCGCGCGCTGGCCTGTCCGCCCCGCGGCTGCTAGCCTTCCCCAACCGATGGCCGTCCCCAAGCAGAAGCAGTCGCACAGCCGCACCGCCAAGCGCCGCGCGCAGCACAAGATCACCAAGCCCGCGCTGAGCGTCTGTCCGCGCTGCCACAGCCCGCGCCGCCCGCACCGGGTGTGCGGGGTATGCGGCACATACGCCGGCCGCGAGGTCGCCGTCCCGATCGAGCACGCCGAGGAGCACGACCACGACCACTGAGCCGGTGGTCGCGGTCGACGCCAACGGCGCCGACCGCGGACCGGCGGAGGTGGCGGCGGGCGCGGCGCTCGCCGCGCAGCGGGGCGCGCGCGTGCTGCTGTTCGGCCCGCTCGCGGAGATCGGCGCTGGGCTGGCGGAGCTCGGCACCCCACCTGTGGCGGAGATCGGCACTTCGGTCGCGGGTGTCGAGCTCGTCGATGCGCCGCTGTCGATCGCCAAGAGTCCCGACCCCGCCAGCGCTGCCCGGGCGAACCCCGAGGCCTCGATCGTGCAGGCGGCGCGCGCGGTGGCGGAGGGCCGCGCACAGGCGCTGGTGTGCGCGGGCGGCACCGGCGCGGCGCTGGCGGCGGGCCTCTTCAACATCAAGCGCGCGCGGGGCATCCACCGTCCGGCGCTGGCGTTGCCGCTACCCATTCCGGGATCCCAGCCCACCCGGGCGGGCGGGCATTTCATCATTCTGCTCGATGTCGGCGCCAACGCGCAGGCGCGCGAGGAGCACCTCGTGCAATTTGCGTTCATGGGGGCGGCGCTCGCGCGGGTGATGCTCGACGTGCGGCACCCGCGTGTGGGGCTGCTCTCCAACGGCGAGGAGCAGGGACGCGGCAGCCCGCTGGTGGTGGCCGCGCGTGCCCAGCTCGCCGAGCGCCTAGCGGCTGCAGCCGAGGGGCCGGGCGGCGACGGGATTCCCTTCGAGCTCGTTGGCAACGTCGAGGGTGGCGACCTGACGAGCGGCGCCGCCGAGGTGATCGTCACCGACGGCTTCACCGGCAACGTCGCGCTGAAGGTGATGGAGGGGGTATCGCAGACGATGCTGCGCTCGATCCGCGACGCCGCGCTGTCGTCGCCTCGCGCGAAGCTCGGCGGTGCGCTGCTGCGCCCGGCGCTGCGCTCCTTCCGCGATGAGATCGACCCTGAGGGTCAGGGCGGCGCCTATCTGCTGGGGCTGCGCCGGCTGGGGGTCGTGCCGCACGGGAGCTTCACCCGCCACGGCTTCGCGCAGGCGATCCTGCGCGCCGCGCGGGGCGCGCAGGAGGATCTCGTAGGGCGCACCCACGCCACGCTGGAGCGGGCGGGGGCGCTGCGCATCGCTCCCAGCCGCTCCGGGAACGAGTGAACGCCCATGTCCGCCGGCGAGGGATATGGCACGATCGGCTGGGGCTGGTGTGAGGGGCCGTCATCCGCGCGGGGCGGTAGCCTCCACGAGAGATGACCCGCGAGCAGGTATACGAGCTGATCCGCGACCACCTCGCCGACGAGCTCGAGATCGACCCCGATGAGATCGGGGAGGAGAGCCGCTTCAAGGAGGACCTCGAGGCGGATTCCCTCGACCTGTATACGCTCGTGCAGGAGTTGGAGGACACCTACGGCGTGCAGATCTCCGACGAGCAGGCCGTCGAGATCAAGACGGTGGGACAGGCGGTGGACTGCGTACTGGCGCAAGCCCCCGCCGAGGTTTGATGCGCGCGGATGAAGCTGCTGAACGCGCTCTTGGAGGAGCTTCCCGAGGAGCTGTCCCGACAGGTTTTCACGCACGCCTCGTGGAGCGAGCGACGCAGCGACTCCTACGTGCGCCTCGCCTTTCTCGGCGACTCCGTGCTGGGGTTGGCGGTCACCGCCCATCTCTACCCGCGTCTGGAGGCCGAGCGCTTCGGGGCGGGACGGCTGACGAAGATTCGCGCCCAGGCGGTGTCAGGACCCTCCTGCCGGGCGGTCGCCGAGCGTCTGAAGGTGCCGGAGCGGCTGCGCGCCGCGGCGCCTGCGGGGGTGCAGGAGAACGCGGTGCTGCTCGGCGCCACCGAGCGGGTGCTGGCCTCGGTGATCGAGGCGGTGATCGGGGCCTGCTACCTGCACTTTGGCTACGAGCGCACCGCCGAAGCGGTGGTCGAGGCGTTCCGGCCCGAGATCGAGCAGGCGCTGGAGAACCCCGTGGACTTCAAGTCCACGCTGCAGGAGCTTTTGGCGCAGCGCGGGGAGCTGGTCACCTACGAGGTGATTGCCGAGCACGGGCCTCCGCACGAGCGCACCTTCGAGGTGGCGGCCTCGGTGGACGGCCGCCCGCTCGGCAGCGGCTCCGGGCGCAGCAAGAAGCACGCCGAGCAGCAGGCCGCACGCGAGGCCGTGGAGCGGCTCCAAACATGACCTTCCTGGGTTCGCAGGGCAAGCTGGTCAAGGACGCAGGGAGCGAAGTGTGCTTTGCACACGAGCGACCGAGGACGCCGATCCAGCGCAGCCATGCGGGCCCAGGGGCGCAGCAAGAAGCACGCCGAGCAGGAGGCCGCACGTCAAGCTGTGGAGAAATTGCAGGCGTGATCCTGTGTATCTGAAGTCGCTCACGCTGAAGGGCTTCAAGTCCTTCCCCGACCGCACCCGCCTGGATTTCGGCCCCGGCGTCTCGGTCGTGGTCGGGCCCAACGGGTCGGGCAAGTCCAACATCACCGACGCCGTGCTGTGGGCGATGGGCGAGCAGTCTCCGCTGGCGGTGCGCGGGCAGTCGATGCAGGACGTGATCTTCGGCGGCGGTCATGGCGTGCAGGCTCGCAGCGCCGCCGAGGTCGAGTTCGTGCTCGACAACTCCGACGGCACCGTCGCGCTGCCGCTCAGCGAGATCTCGATCCTGCGCCGCCTGCATCGCTCCGGCGAGGGCGAATACCGGCTGAACGGCGCCCGCTGCCGGCTGGTGGACGTGATCGAGGTGCTCTCCGACACCGGCCTCGGCAAGGAGACCCACTCGGTCATCTCTCAGGGCCGCGTCGATGCGATCGTCAACTCCAAGCCCCGCGACCGCCGCCTCCTGATCGAGGAGGCCGCCGGCCTGGGCAAGCACCGCAAGCGCCGCCGCCGCGCCCAGCTGAAGCTCGAACGCACCCAGGACAACCTCGACCGCGCGCTGGATGTGGAGCGCGAGGCCCGTTCGCGCCTGCGCCCGCTCAAGCGTCAGGCCGAGGCCGCCGAGCTGCACCAGCGCCTCGAGCGCCAGCTGCTCGAAGCGCGCCTGCAGCTGGCGCGCGAGGCGCTGCGCGTCCGCCGACTGGAGCTCGCCGAGGCCGAGACCCGGGTGCAGGCGGCGCGCACCGCTCGCACGGAGGTGGAA
This sequence comes from uncultured Solirubrobacteraceae bacterium, assembly GCA_964396735.1. Lineage (GTDB taxonomy): Bacteria > Actinomycetota > Thermoleophilia > Solirubrobacterales > Solirubrobacteraceae > Palsa-744. Next base: position 7,034 of record CAYNGQ010000061.1, read on the forward strand.
GGGGGCCTGCAGGAGGTTGTCGCGCGGCGCAGCCTCGCCGAGCGGGCGCTCGCGGAGCGCTCCGAGCGCCACGAGGAGCTTTCGCGGCGCGCGTTGCATGCGGGGGCCGCCGCCGAGCGTCTGCAGCTGCGCGGCGAGCAGGCATCCACCACGGCGGCCGGCCTGGCCGAGCGTACCCTGCGCTCCGCGCGTGAGATCGAGCTGCTGGAGGAGGCGTCCGCGGAGGGTGAGGGCGGGGCTCTCGTCGCCGAGGATGAGGTTGGGACACCCCACGTCGATGGCAACCGATCCGTGGCACACAGCGCGGAGGGCGGGGTCGCCCAGCGCATCGGCGCGATCGAACGGGAGCTCGCTGAGCTGGAGCGCGAACGCGAGCAGC
>CAYNGQ010000062.1:0-3696 GCA_964396735.1 uncultured Solirubrobacteraceae bacterium
TCGTCCCCACGCTCCCCGGGGCGCCGAACGCCGCCGTGGTGCAGCTGCGCTCTACGATCGGCCCCCTGCACCTCACCTACTTCGAACATACCCGTGGCAAGTACCTTCCCTACCATCCGCGCGGGATCGTCCTGCCGCTCACCTGCCCCCGCGGCGGCTTCCACTTCTCCGCCTCCTTCTCCTTCGAAGACGGCTCCCACACCAGCGCGCACACGGCAGTGCCGTGTCCGCGATAGGGGACGGACGGCCTGCGCCCAAAGTGTGTTGAATGTGGCCCCGGTCGTGGCGGCGGGAGATGAGGAGATGCAATGAAGGCAGTCCAGATCGTAGACCTCACGGGCCCCACCAGCGCTCTGCGCTTGGTCGATCTACCAGAGCCTGACTCACCCCCGTCGCACATGTTCACGCCGGGGGAAGGCGTGGTGATCGACGTCCACGCCGCCGGCGTCTCCTTCCCCGAGGTGCTGCAGACGCGTGGCGAGTACCAGTACAAACCGCCGCTGCCGTTCGTCCCCGGCGGCGAGGTCGCCGGCGTGGTGCGCGAGGCGAGCGGGCAGGCGACGGAGCTTGGCGTACGCCCCGGGCAGCGCGTGGCCGCCTTTTGCATGGGTGGTGGCTTCGCCGAGGCGGCTGTGGCGCCCCCGTTCCTCACCTTCCCCCTGCCCGACGCGCTCGACTTCGCGCAGGGCGCTGGCCTGATCCTCAACTACCACACCGCCTACTTCGCGCTCGCGCTGCGTGGGCGGCTGCGCGAGGGCGAGACCGTGCTCGTGCACGGCGCCGCCGGGGGCGTGGGCACAGCGGTGCTGCAGGTCGCGAAAGGTCTCGGCGCGCGCACGATCGCCGTTGTCTCAAGCGAGCCGAAGGCGCTGGTCGCGCGCGAGGCCGGCGCCGATGAGGTGCTGCGCTCCGACGGCCCGTGGAGGGATCAGGCGAAGGAGCTCTCGAGCGGCGGCGTGGACGTGGTGCTCGACCCGGTCGGCGGCGATCGTTTCACCGACAGCCTGCGTTCGCTGCGTCCCGACGGTCGGCTGGTCGTGGTGGGGTTCACCGGCGGGTCGATCCCCGAGGTGCGGGTCAACCGGCTGCTGCTCGGCAACGTCGAGGTGGTCGGCGCCGGCTGGGGTGCCTATGCGCTTGCCCGCCCCGAGCTCTGCCGCGAGATCGGTGCCCGCCTCGAGCCGATGATCGAGAGCGGCGTGGTGCGCCCGCTCGTCGGCGCGCGCTTTCCGCTCGAGCGGGCCGCCGCGGCGCTACAGGAGATCGACGAGCGGCGCGCCACTGGCAAGGTCGTGCTCGATATCCAGGGCGGGAGCTGAGGGATGGGATCGTCGGCCAAGGCAATTGCGTACCCCACGCCCGCCGAAGTGGGCGAGCGGTAGAGAGCGCTATGGACTTCGAGCACTCCCCCCGCACGCGCGAGCTGCTGGAGCGCCTCGACGCCTTCATCGAGCGTGAGGTGGTTCCCCGCGAGGAGCCCTACCACCGCGAGCTCCTCGCCAGCTCCAACCCCTGGATCGTGCACCCGGCGATCGAGGAGTTGAAGGCCAAAGCCCGGGAGGAGGGGCTGTGGAACCTCTTCCTGCCGGGCAACCCCGAGGTCGGCGGGAAGGCACAGGGGGCGGGGCTCGCCAACGTCGAGTATGCGCCCCTGGCCGAGCGCATGGGCCGCTCGCTGATCGCCAGCGAGGTGTGCAACTGCAACGCGCCCGACACCGGCAACATGGAGGTGCTGCTGCACTTCGGCTCCCCCGAGCAGCACGAGCGCTGGCTTCTGCCGCTGCTCGCCGGAGAGATCCGCTCGGCCTTCTGCATGACCGAGCCCGACGTCGCCTCCGCCGATGCGACCAACATGCAGGCCACGGCGACGCTCGACAGCGAGGAGGTGGTGCTCAACGGGCGCAAGTGGTGGAGCACCGGCGTCGGGCACCCCAACTGCGAGGTGGCGATCTTCATGGGTCTCACCGACCCCATGGCCGACCGCTACCACCAGCACTCGATGGTGCTCGTGCCGCTCGACACCCCCGGCGTGAAGGTCGAGCGGATGCTCTCCGCGATGGGCTTCGACGACGCCCCCGGCGGCCACGGCGAGGTCTCCTTCACCGACGTGCGCCTGCCCGTCAGCGCGATCGTCGGCGGCCCCGGCCAGGCGTTTGCGATCGCCCAGGCGCGCCTCGGCCCCGGTCGCGTGCATCACTGCATGCGGCTGATCGGCCTCGCCGAGCTGGCACTGGAGCTCGCCTGCCGCCGCGCCACCGAGCGCGTGGCGTTCGGCCGGCCGCTGGCCAACCTCGGCGGCAACCGCGAGCGGATCGCCGACGCGCGGATCGCGATCGATCAGGCGCGCCTGCACGTGCTGCACGCCGCGTGGCTGATCGACCAAGCCTCCAATCCCTCCCTCCCCTCCGGGGAAGCCGACCCGCCCGGAGGGCGGGTCGGAGGGGGACAGTGGCTCGGCGCGGTCTCGCAGATCAAGGTCGCGGTGCCCAACATGGCTCAGCGCGTGGTGGACATGGCGATGCAGCTGCACGGCGGCGCCGGCTTGAGCGACGACTTCCCTCTGGGCGCGGCGTGGACCGTGGCCCGTGCGCTGCGCCTCGCCGACGGCCCCGACGAGGTCCACCGCGGCGTGATCGCGCGCCTCGAGTTGGCCCGCTACGGGCAGGGCAAGTGGGGCTCGCAATAGGGAGCCGCGTCGGCGTATATGAACGCGTTGGGCGACAACCGGCGACTGGACCTCTCGTTGCAGTCATTCGATCGCAATCCACAGGTCCAGTTGGTGGTTGTGCCCCGAAACTGAGACACATCATCTGATCCGCCGCCGCCCGCGCAATCCTTCTGCGGTGACGCCCGACGACGAAGACGCCAGCCTCAGCACCGGCGGCGGGTCACCCCCGGGTTCGCACTGGGCGCAGCATCGCTATGGAGTCGTCCTCGCGCTCACAATCCTGGCGGTGCTCTTCTCGATCCTCGCGCCCGACACACCGGTCGGCCGCGCCGTCGCGGTGGTGTTGCAGGGGGCGATGCTGTTCGCGGTGATCGTCACCTCACGCGAGGGCGGCTGGGGCGAGCGCGACCGAGACCTGCACCCCCAGGGCACCCTTGCGACGCTGACCGTGGTGGTGCTGTTTGGCCTGGCCGCGCTGGTGGGCCTGAACGTCGTGCCGCGCTGGGTGGGCTCCGCTGCCACGGCCACCGCGTTGGCGGTCGTGCTCGTGGTGCTCACCCGCGGTATCGTGCGGCTGGTTCGGGCTCGCGGCGTGACCTTGCAGGCGGTCGCCGGCGCGCTCACCACCTACCTGCTGATCGGCCTGGAGTTCGCGCTCGTCATCCGCGTGATCGTCGGCCTCAGCGGGCCTCCCTACTTCGGGCAGGTAACCAACGCCGCGGTAACGCAGAGCCAGGAGATCTACTTCAGCTTCACCACGCTCACCACCACCGGCTATGGAGACCTCTCGCCGGTGCTCAGCGTTGGTCGCGCGCTCTCGGTGCTGGAGATGCTCGTCGGCCAGATCTACCTCGTGACCGTGATCGGCCTGCTCGTCGGCAACCTCCGCCGCAGCCCCGAGCGCGCGCCGGAGGCGTGAGGAGAGCAGGCAGCCCCTTCCGATCCTCGCGCCCATCCACACTCGCACTCCGTCTGCACCCCCTCCTTGAGGCACGACCGGCGACGCTACTCTCCCGCGTCCTCCACCT
>CAYNGQ010000063.1:0-2271 GCA_964396735.1 uncultured Solirubrobacteraceae bacterium
GACCAGCAGCGCGGCGACCGCGGAGTCCACGCCGCCGCTCATCGCGACCAGGACCCGCAGCGGGCCATCGGGGGGCGGCGGCGCAAGCGCGGCCGAGGCGCGCGCGGCGGCCCCAAGCGCGCGGTGCAGCGCGTCGGCGGCGAGCTCGGCGGCGTGGCGCTTGGCGGGGTGCAGCCCCCCCAGCTCGGCGGAGATCTCCTCGACCCCCACGCGCGCGGCGGCCAGCAGCGGCGCTCCGCGCACGAGCGCGACCGTGGCCGAGCCGGCGGCGAGCGCCGCGCCGCAGCCGGAGGCGTCGAAGCCGGCGTCGAGGATCGTGCCCTCGGGCGAGGACTCGTCGAGCGCGAGCGAGATCCGCACCAGATCGCCGCAGGCCGCCCCGCCGGCGGCGCCCGTGAAAGCCCCCTCGGGCGTATGCCCGCGCCCGCGCGGGCGCTCCAGATGCGCGGCGAAGGGCGTCTCGGTGGTCACACCGCCGAGTTTAGGCGGCGACGAGCCCGAGGCGCACGCCTCGTTGGCCGCGGCCTACCCTTTGGCTTCGGCGATCGCCTGTTCGAGCGCGAATTCGTCGGTCAGCCCGGTGACCGACGTGACCGCGCGCTTGGGGTTGACGATCAGCAGCGTCGGGGTCTGGTAGACCTGGATGTCGCGCGTGATCGAGCCGAACGAGTTGACCTGGCTGGCGAGCGCGAGGTGCGCCGCGACGTGGTCGCGGAGCTTGTACGCAACCTCGGTGGTGTCGATCGCCGTGGCGTCGTCGTCGTAGCCGTCGGGGTTGAGGAACAGCAGCAGCACGGTCTTGCCCTGGTGCAGCTCGGCGGCGATCTTCGCCGGTGTGGCGGGCTGCAGATCGGCCTTCATCCTGGCGACGAGCACGCCTTCCGCGTGCGCGACCTTCGACTTCAGCCCGAGCGCGGGATCGATCGCTTCGACCAGATCGACAACGGCCTTCAGATGCAGTGCTTCGGTGAGGTTATGAAGCGTAAGCGCGGCCGTCGCGGCCGGGGCGGCCGCCGGGTGCTGCGACCCGTGCGTCTGCGCATGGGAGCGTGCGGTGGTGGAGGCGCCGTGGTGGGTATGCACGGTCACGGTGGTGTGATGCGTATGCACGGCCGCGGTCGCGTGGTGCGTGGAGGCGGCGGAAGTGGTCGTCGAAGCGTGCGTCTTGGCGCTGGACCCGGCAGAGGCGGAAGTGGTCGAGCCGCGTATTTCCCCGGCGTGCTTTTCCTCGTACGTCACGCCCCGTTCCTCCTTGGCCCCGGCTTCGTGGGCCCGTTTGATGTCCCGCGTCAAGCCTTCCAGGCCCGGCACGGGGCCGTGGTAGACGCGGCCGGAGCCGGCGCCGGAGGCGGCGGCGTGCGTGGCGGGGTGGCTCGCGGAGCTGCCGGCCGAGGAGGCGACGCTCGGCGAGGAGCCACCGCCGGAGGTCGTTCCTGTGGAGCGGTGCAGCACCATGAACCACGTGGCCATCAGCATCGCGAGCGCGAGCAGAGCCACCAGAGCGATCTGGAAAGGGCGCGAGATCTGGGCCATCAACTCCAACTTCGGCATCCGCGCCACCGGAGTTGAGCCCCGAATTCGGCGTTGGACGGGCGCCGCCCACCCCGCACGGAGGAGGCAGCGAGCGCTCAGGCCCGCGCGGGCCCGGCCTGTTCGCGGATTGCGTGCTCGACCTCGCGGCCCCTCGGCGTGAGCCGCCACGCGTTTGGCTCGCCGCGCGTGGGGCCGCCCGCGCCCGCGTTCTCGATCAGCCCGAGGTGCTCCAGGCGCGCCAAAAGCTTCGAGATCTGACCCTGGTCCTGCACCCCGGAGGCGTCCGCGACCTGGCGATTGCTCGCGTTCGCATGCGCGGCGATCGCCGCCAGCACCCGGACCGTGCGGTAGGTGAGGCGCATATCGAGACCCTCCAGCGGGTTGCTCGCGGGGCGCTGTACCCGCGGGCGCGCCCGCGGTGCCGGCCGCGCCGTCTCCCTGGCCGCGGCCCCGGGCCCGAGGTAAGGGAGCACGATCATCGCCATCAGCGGGTTGAGCAGCCGCAGCATCGGCTTTGGGTCCTGCTCGGCGAAGCGGGAGTAGAGGACCCCGAGCACGCCGCCGACGACGCCCTCGGCCGTCAGCCGCGTCGGCGCGAGACCGGCCCTCGCCTCACCACGGCCGGCGTCAACTGCGTCCACGAACGCCCTGACAACCTTCGCGCGGCGCTTCAACGCCTCGGGGCACGCGCTCAGCGTCTCCACCACACAGAGACCGCCCAGCCCGGACTCGTCGTCG
>CAYNGQ010000064.1:0-26446 GCA_964396735.1 uncultured Solirubrobacteraceae bacterium
ACGGGTGCGCGGATCGTGCTGCGGGCGCTCGAGGAGCCGCTGCGTCAGCTCGCCGAGAACGCGGGCCTGGAGGGGTCGGTCGTCGTCAACGACGTGCGTAAGGCCAAGAAAGGCTTTGGCCTGAACGCCTCGACGAACGAGATCGTCGATCTCGTCGCCGCCGGCGTGATCGACCCCGCGATGGTCACGCGCTCTGCGCTGCAGAACGCCGCGTCGATCGCGAAGAACATCCTCACCACCGAGGCGATCGTCGCCGAGGTCCCGGAGAAGGAAGGCGCCGGCATGCCCGGCGGCGGCGGGATGCCGGACATGTCAGGGATGATGTAGCAGGCCTGCATCGAGTTCCGCGCGTGGGGCCCGGCATCTGCCGGGCCCCAACTTGTATACGCCCGACGTCACCAGTCGACTGGGGGTGCTGGTCCTCTGTAGAAGTTTGATGGCACCAACCACGAGCCAGGGGCACTCCGCCGTCGTGAGGCGGCGGTTTTGGCGGAGGGTCAGTTCCGTAGTTTCGTCCGTGGGAGAGGAGAGCCTTCGGTTGCGCGATCATCTGCCACCGTCAACTCACGGGGTTCTGAGACGCGCTCTAGCCTGAGCCTGCTGGTGCCGAGCTCCGACTCTCTCGGCTATGGCGAGGTGGTCGGCGTGTCTCGACGTCGCGGATGCTTACTCGGCTGGCCCCTTCGCAACTCGCATCATGAAGTCGTCATCGAGTCGCCACCTGGGCGATGGGGTTGCGAACGGCGTGAAGCATGTTCTCGTCCGCGATGCCGTGCTTGCGAGCTGTCTGCCCGATGCGCACGATGACAAACCGCAGAACGCGCAAGAGAGAGGCATGCGCCTGGGTGCACGGCACGCTCAGCCGCCTGTCCGGTGCGTGTTACCCGAGCCCGCTCGTCCCGGGTCGTGGTTCCGAGATGTGGACTATGATGCCTCAGCTCTATGCAGTTGCCAACATCGACGCTCGCTGGCATGCGAAACATAATTCCACGAAGAGCACCATCGGACTTGAGCAGGCACGTCACGATACGATCGGCACGAGACCGCGATCGTATGGTGCGCCGTCTTGCCGACGAGCTAGAACGACTGGCGGACAGAGTCGACCGGCCGTACGTCGCCACGGTGCAGATCCAGCTCGTGGTGCAGGTGTGTGGAGATCAGAGCTATCCGAGCTGGAAAAAGGCCCGAGAGGCGACGTGGCGTCGGGAAGGTGGCAGATGTTCAACGAGGACATGGCCAGTGGCGCTCAGAGCGGGCCACTTCGCGGCTGTACTTCTACCTCTACGACTCGGGCGTGTGTCCACAACGGCTGGAGATCATCCGCCACTCGTGGCCAGTCCGAGATTCGCTTGCGGCCCACTACAAGGCGATACAGGATACAAGGACGGAGTCCTGAGCCTCGTCACCAGTTGGGTCAGCGAACCGGGCTTCGGTGTGACCGCACAGCTTGCACCACCCATAGTGGAGCTGATCTACAACGGGAGAGTCGGTGACAGGCGAATCCACGCATTTGAGCTCGATTGGCCACTTCCCGCCGTGGCCGATCTGCCGTCGTCATCGAGAGGCGAGAGCACATGAACACGATGTGTCGTTCGGGGCGATGAACCCTCTCCGTCGTTCGGCTTTCCTCATTCGCAGTAGGAGACCGTCGAGCGTCGTGGCCGATGTCGCTTGTGGCATCGGCGATTTCGCACACGAGCGATTCGCCGAAGGCAGAGGAGGGACGGTGTTCTTGTCCGGTGGACCGGGTGCGGGTCACGACCTCATCTTCGATGAATTGCCATGCTACGTATCACGGCGCCGCCAACCTGCCTTGCTGCTGCGAGGAAGCATCGTCAACGGTATTTATATCCCCGTTGCTCTGCGTGTGACGCCGACATCTACCGTATTGGCCGCCGCAGCGGACGTGACTGGCTGGCTCGCTCCCCTCATGGGGCCGCTTGGTCCGTTGAGCCCTCTGCTTGGGCAAATAATCAGTAGTGTCAACGACGGTCGACGCCTTTATCGCACCCTTTCCGCCAGTAGAACCTCGGCTCTCACCGGACCACGGCTTCTTCAGCGAGCGCTCCGTGCCGTCGCCGACGAACATCCACTTTGTCTTGCCATCGAGAGCACGGCGGCAGATGCCTCGTGGTGGACTGACTTGGTCGAGAACCTGTCGATCGAGGCTGATGTTGACCTGCGTATCTTGACGATCGTTGGGCTCGATGGACCGTCACAGCTGTCCACAAATGGGGACAGTGATTCCGATCTATCGCGGCTCGCGACCAACCTTGTCAACAGTGGCCGTGCGAGATGGTGGTCGATGCCGACTCTCGACGACGCAGCTGTTGTGTCACTGATCGGTTCTGCCAGCGTCGATGTCTCCGGAGCGCTAGCCACTCTGGCAGATGGACAGGTGGGCCGGCTAGTGCAGCTCTTTGACGGATGGCGACGAGAGCATGTTGTCGCAAGAGACCGAAGAGGGATGTGGGTGTTCGACCATGCCGAGCTGCAACGCGGTGTCGCGCCAGCCAAAGACATAGTCGATGATCGTATCAGGGAAGCATCAGGACACAACAGGCGATCGTTTGATGAGGCACGGCGATTCCTAGTCATGGCAGCGTTGCAGGGTGAAAGCTTTGTGCTCGCGCCTATAGCCGAGTTGCTCGGTACGCCGCTAGACGCTTGCGCGAGGCTCGCTGGACGGCTCACACGCGAAGATGGCTGCAAACCGTTGTTGGAAGCTGTGCAGGAGATTCCTGCTGGACCCGTCCATCAAACGCCACGATACCGGTTTACCGATCGATGGATTTGGTATTCACTGGAGCGCTATGGCCTCAGTAAGGCGGACGAGCCCGAGGCGGCTATGAAGTGCGCTCGCTCGCTCGAACAGATCTATGCAGCAGAGCCAGCATCGATTGCCTACGTTCTCGAGCGCCTTTACAGATTGGCCCACGACCTCGTAGAGCGTGAACGGTGGCGGCGAATCGCCGAGGTGGCACCTGCGGAGGACCAAATACGGTGGCAGGCGAAAGTTGTGATCGAAGACGAACGCCTTTGGTCGACCTGGACCGGCGACGAAGCGCGCCGCACGGCGGATTTTCTACTGAGAGCATCGACACAACTGAGTCGCATGCGACCGCGGCATGAGCTTTGGCCGTTGCTCGAGGCTGCAGAGAAGATCGCGAGCATCCACGACCTACCGCAAGAGAACGCCAAGGCGCTCAGGTTGCAAGGCAATCTCTATGCGGCAGATGGTAACTACGTTCGTGCCCGCGAGAGACTCGATACCGCAGAGCGCATACAGCGGCCACTCGATACGACGAGCGAACACGCAGATCTGCTCTGCGATCTCGCGTACGTCGAAAGTGTTGAAGGCGAGGCACACCCTGCGCTTGCCAGACTAGATCACGCCATCGCTGCATGCAAGGCGCCTCCGGGCAGTACTCGTGTCGAGGCTAGAGCTCGCGAACTCTGCGGAAAGATCGCGCTCGAATGTGGTGACGCACGAGCCAAGGGTGATCTCGCTGCGGCGGTTCGTCTCTTCCGTGAACTCGATGACATGGATGGGGTCACATCGAGCTTGACGGCGCTGGGCTCAGCTCAAGCAGTTGAACGCGACATTCCCGGAGCGGTCGATTCGCTTTCTGAGGCGATCGCGGTGGCGCACCGTACAGGAAACAAGGCGGCTGAGCTAGCTGCTCAACAATACGTCGGTGCCTTGATATCGGATGACGAGATGGCCTATCGTCACCATCAGCGTGCACTTACTCTCGCACGCGAGCTGAACTACGCGCCGGCCGAGGCCGAGTCGCTGTTGTCACTCGCTTGCAGTGCACGTGCGCTGGGGCGAATCGACGAGGCAGCGCATCTACTACAGCAAGCTTTTGATCTCGAGCGACGGCTCAAAGACGCGGTTGGGGTAGCTTGGTGTCGACTCGAGATGGGGGCGCTCCAGATAAGCGTCGGCACGCTAACGCAAGCGACAAAGAATCTCAAGGCCGCGCAGGAAGTTTTCTCTGCCCGGAATATTCGCGAGGGTTTGGGCTTGACACATCACGCTCTAGGGAATGTAGCAGCGATACGGGGAGACCGACGGACTACGAAGCGAGAGCTGGAGCTGGCAGCCAGTTGCGGAGTTGGGGGCCAGAACCGCATGCTGATCATACAGCCCCAGCGCCGCCCTCGAAGCAATTCCCGGCTTTGAGCATGACAAATAGTGAATATGTGTTAGCACGCGCATATTCACACGCATACTCAAACACCGCGCTCCCGTATGGCGTCGGCTTGCGCATCCTTTCGGATCGGCAATTGGTACGCCAGATTCGGGCTGACTTACGATCACGTACAATGACTTTGGCTGACATCGCACGGCTTGAGAATGTGTCTCCGCGCGCACTAAGGTGAGTGCTAGAGCTATCGATGTCGGTTGAGGAGGCACCATCTCTGCTCCTTGCGTCAATTCGCTCACCGAGAGGCCGGTTGTGACACGGTAGCGTGGCAGACATCGCGGAAGCCATTATCAAAGCGACATGTGGTTGGCCCGGGCCGTGCGACACCGTGTGGCACGTCGGTCGGTGGTGATCTCGAGTGGCTAGACAGCCGGTCCGTGCCGAACATGTACCGGACGCGCGGGAATCAATATCGGGTCGTGGCTCCGCCGCGGCGATGACCAGACAGAGGACCATGTACGGAGATGGCTACCAGCCGAATCGGGGTCCAACCCTGAACCGCCACAAGGACGACGCTCCTCCAGAGCGCAGCATCGGCCCGGCGCCGGGTGATACCGCCGCTCACCGCTGCGACCGCCTCGGCCGCATCGTGTCCCTCGCGGAGCTTCGCCACGAGTAGGGCTTTATTCTCGAACCAGTCAGATTCCATATGGCTGAGCAGTCTCACAACGCCCTAGGATGGGACATCTCTGCCCGCGCAGCCCGATCATCGGCATCCTTCCGCTTGGGGAGCATCCGCGGCAGCCGGAGAAACGCGGGCGGCCGGAAACAACACGGCGATCCTGCGGGACGTCCTGCAGATCGGCGAAGCCGCCGCGGTGAAAGCGAGCGAACAGCCAGTTCCTCGCGAAAGCCTGAGCTGAGCTCGATGACATATCCCGAGGAGTCCGCGAAGTGCGTCGCGGACCCCCTGGCGGTCTGGGGAATGGCTCGATACCGTTACAAGCACATGCTGCCAAAGCGCCGACCGTCAGCCCTAGAGGACCGAGAGCGGATGAGGCTCGGCTTCATCTGCGAGGGCACGCCCAACGGCTACTACCGGGCGATGTTCCCTATGCAGGCGTTGGAGCAGCGCGGCCACAAAGTGCTGTGGCCGACCGAGGCAAGCGGGGTGCCGATGCGCGAGCTGCTCACCTGCGACCTCGTCCACTGGTACCGGTACACGGACCGGCTTGGAGACCTGCGCAAGCTGTGCGAGCACGGGGTTGCCGTCAGCTTCGACAACGACGACAACTTCGCTGCTGCCGAGGTCAGCTACGGCGGCGAGGGGCTCGAGGGGTACCGCCACAACCTAGCGATCTTTCGTGAGGTGTTGAAAGCGGTGAGACTGGCCGACCTCACGACCACTCCAAACGAGTTGTTGGCAGAACGCTACCTCGAAGCGGGGGCACGCAGCGTGGCGGTGATCGAAAACCATCTCCCCCGCGGGATGTTCGGCTTCGGCTCACGCTCCAAGCACAAGGGCTTCGTGGTCGGCTGGGTCGCGGGCAGAGAGCATGCGCCCGATCTCAAGCGCCTCCCGATCATCCACGCGTTGAGGCGGCTCCTGGAGATGCATCCGCAGCTGAGGGTCCTCACCGCGGGAGTGCGTCTGCCGCTGCATTCCGAGCGCTACGAGCACGTAGGGGATGTATCCTTTCACGAGCTCCTACAGCTGACCGCGAGGATGGACGTCGGAATAGCACCGCTGGCCGACACGCCGTTCAACCGCTGCCGCTCGAATGTCAAGCTCAAGGAGTACGCCTCGGGGGGCGCCGCTTGGCTGGCCTCTCCCGTGGGCCCCTATCGAGGGCTTGGCGAGGAGCAGGGTGGGATGCTCGTCGATGACGACGACTGGGTGGCGGCGATCGATCGGCTGGTGTGTTCGCCACGTCTGCAGAGGCGCCTGGCGAAGCGCGCGGTGAAGTGGGCAAAGGCCCAGACGATCGATCGCCACGTCGAGCGCTGGGAGGCGGCGATGCTCGAAGCGATCGAGCGGGCGGCGCAGCGGACGTAAGCAGCGCCTGATTAGCCGAGAGAGTCCGCCGCGTTTAGTGCTTACTACCTGCAAGCATTCCCGTGGGCCCTCCCTCAGCACTTCTGGTGATACGGCGGCGCAGGCGCGCTAACAGCCCGCTGTGGCGTGACTGAGTTCGCGTCGATCACACACGCTCCAAGGGGCGGCACATCGACAAACACCTACACGCAGGTGGGTCGTACCGGGCGGTCCCACACGGCGCCCTCGCGTTCGCGAGCCGCGCGCACGAGCAGAGCCGGTACAGCGAGCTCCAGCGGCGATCACTAGATCGCCGGCTTCGATGGCTGGCCGACGTAGGTCGGCGGGAGGGCGCCGAGGCGGACAATCCGACCCTCCTCGAGCTTGTACTCGACGCGCTCGTACCCATAGCGAGGGTAGAACAAGTTGTCACTTGGGCCGTAATGTGGGTAGGCGAGGACAACGGCATCGTTCGATTGAGAGACAATCCTCACTAACACGCTCGGTCCAAGGGTGTCAGTCCCCGCGAACCGGCTGCCGATGAAGAAGAAGGCTTTCTGTCGGAGTCGGTCGGTGCTATAGCTAAGCGTGCCGATGAGCACCTCCAGCGTTTGGCCGGGGTGGTATTGGGCGGGATCCTCGGCGGTATAGCCATGGGCGAGCACGACTGCCGCAGCGGTCTTGGCGCTCGCGCTAATGGCTTCGTGGGTTGTGCCGCAGCCGTAGAGCAGCAGGGCTGCGGACGCCGCAAGGACCTCTATCGCTCGGAACTGTCGCACCGGCCGCACGAAGCCTCACCAACGCTTATCCTGGCGATTGTCCTGTGAAACCGTGGCTGGTTTGGGGTCGCCAGCGGGCGATTTCCTCGAGCAGGACGGAGCCGACCGGGGTGGTGGTTGGGGTGGTGGGGGGTTTGTAGTGTTGGCAGCCTTCGACAATGTATTCGGGTCGGCATTGGGCATTGGGGGTGGCGGCGACGGCTTCTTCGAGGAGCTTGGTGCCGCCGGGGGCTTTGATTTTGGTTTCGAGCTTTTCTTGGATGAGGTCGTTTTCGAGGAGGAAGAGCTCTTGTGTATTGGTGCGTAAGCGGCTTGTGAGGAGTTGCTGGTAGGCCTGAGGGGCTGGGTACTTGCGGGCCTTGGATTGGGCTAGCTTGTGTTCGACTTCAGCGTTGGTAACGCTGATGCGGTGCGTCTTGGCGAAGTGGATGGTGGCGTAGGAGCTCAGGAGGTAGGCCAGCGCGTCGGCTTTGAAGCGTTCCTCGATTTGTTCGCATTTCTTTTGCAGCTGACTGGTGGTGGGGATCGGCTGGCGTGGTCCCTCGCCAGGGATCGGGGTGAGTTCCTTCAGGGTGGCTAGGCAGGCGGGGTAGTTGGCGGGTTCTGCGACGAGGTTTGGGGGTGCCTCGTGCGTGGAGACTTCGTAGTAGAGTTCACCGAGTCGCTCGCGCATCCATTGCAGGATCATCGCGCGGGTGATCTGCTGTCCATCGACTGTGGCGATGACTTGCTGGCCGATCTGGGGCGGGGGTTCGGTGCCCGCCTGGGTTTGCGGGACAGGCCCCGACGAGCCTTCGCTGCGGGTACCGGTATTGGCTGTGCTGGTTGGGGCGCTGGCGTTGCTGGTGGTGTTGCGGTGGATCGAGCCGCCGCCGCAGGCAGTGAGGACGAGGGCTGACAGGAGTGCGGTGAACGCGGATGTCCGGTTGCGAAGCACGTCCGCAATCTATAGGAATCCGCCGGGTATGCGGGCGTACGTTTCTAGCGCCGGCGACCGACTCGGGTGGCGGGCGCGTGTTTGTGTACGGGTGGCATGTGTTGCTGGGTGTCGCGCTGGAATCTGTGGTGGAGCGCTAGCACGCGGCTATCTGTCAACGACTGTCTCTAACTCGGGAAAACGCTCGGATACACGAGTCCGATCGCGCGAAAGCCCATGTTTCCGGGGGATGGTGTCTAATGGGGCTGCCACCGCAAGCTCAACGAGGATGGAGGTAGCACCCGTGATATCACGCCATACAGCGATGGTGACGCCCAGCGACCACCAGCCTGCCCACGCACACGCGCGACACACTACGACCGTGCGTGTCGATGGGTCCAAGCGCGCGGTAGCCACAGGCCCGGCAGCAGCCTACTAGTCTGTCTGCTCGTCCTCAGATGCGAACCGTCGCCCCTGTCTCGTCCGCCCCAGGCCGCAAGGGCAGCCTGTTCCCCGCTGCTGGTTGGGGGGGGAGGCTCGCGCTGTTTCTCACGGCCGGGATCATCGCGTTGTTGGGCGCTATCGCCCCGGCTTATGGTGCGAGCGCTCGGGTGTTTACAGGCTCTTTCGGCAGCGAAACATCGGGTACACCCGAAGCCTTTCGCCTCTCCGATCCGACGGGAGTCGCAGTGGATGAAGCGACCGGGGATGTCTATGTGGTCGATACCGGGCACTTCCGCGTTGAGAAGTTCGGGCCAAGCGGCGAATTTCTGTTGATGTTCGGCGAGGACGTCAACCCGCTGGCTGCTAACCCCGACGTGTGCACGGCGCTGGAAGCGTGTCAGGACGGCACTCAGGGAACGAGCCCCGGCGCATTCACCTTTGTCAACCTAGAAGGGGATCTCTCCCTGGCGTTCCTCGCCGTCGACAACTCGTCCGGTCCGAGCAAGGGCGATGTCTATGTAGGCGACGACGGCGATCATCTGGTTTCGAAGTTCACGCCGTCGGGTGAACTCGTCGACACGTGGGGCGACAACGGTCAGCTCAACGGGCCTCCGTCCGAATTGTTCGGCGAACGCTTCAACGGCGTCGCCGTGGACGGGTCGGGGAATTTGTGGGTTTCAGGGTTCACCCCCGTCGAAGCAGCCCATGGTCAGCGGGTGTTCGAGTTCGACCAGGAAGGTCAACTCGCACAAGAACCGTGGACACCCCGGTCGAAGGCCGGACCGCCGATCGAAGAAAGCAGTCGGTGGGGTATGGCGGTCGGCCCGGAAGGCGATGTCTATCTCTCGACCGGCATCGACCCCGTGAGCTATGTCAAGTTCACGCCCAACGGCGAATCGGAGGGTACCGTCGCAGGCCATCGCAACAAGTTCAACGAAGGGACGACCGGTTTCGCGATCGACTCCGCGAAGACGATCTACATCAACGAAGACTATGAAATCGCCGAATATGCGGGCTGCGTGCCACCCGAAATCGGTACGTGTGAACCGACCATGTTTTTTGCCGCGCCGCATCCTCCGCGGGAAGGTCAGTTGGCCGTCGATTCGGCGGCGACGGAAGGGAGGGACACCCTGTACGCGGTCGGTGATGCGGCTGGGGAAGTGTCGGCGTACTCGACGGTGACGATCCCGGGCGTGGTGACCGGCAAGCCGTCGTCAGCGTCGCCTACCTCGGCGACGCTGACGGGCACGGTCAACCCCTCCGGCGTTCCACTCACCAAGTGCGTCTTTGAATACGGCGAAACCGAAAGCTACGGAAACGATGCTTCGTGCAAAGCGCCGGATGCGGCGGGGGTCGGCGACGGGACAGCGCCGGTACAGGTGCACGCCGCGGTCGAAGGCCTGCTGCCAGGGCATGTCTACCACTATCGCCTCGTGGCGCTGAACGAACACGATGAAGCCGAACCCTCGGCGAGCGAGGGCGGCGATCTCGTGTTCGGCCCGCCGGTGATCGACAGCGAGGGCAGCTCGGGCGTGGCGGCGACGAGCGCGACCGTCCAGGCGCAGCTCGACCCGCGAAACCTGGAGACGCGTTACCACATCGAATACCTGACCAGGGCGACGTTTGAAGCAGCCGGTGACGGCTTCGAAGGAACCGGCGCTGACGCGCCGGCCTCGGCCCCGTTGCCCGAAGCGGATGCGGGCGCCGCCGGCGGCGACGTCGGGGTCTCGGTGCACCTGCAGGGTCTCGAACCGACTACGGCGTATGTGTATCGCTTTGTCGCCGAAAACGCGGCGGCTGGTGGCTCCGCGACCGTCGCTGGAGCGCTGGGTTTCACCACCCAGGGCGCAGGCGCATTCGGTTTGCCCGATGAACGGCGGTGGGAGTTGGTGTCTCCGCCGGACAAGCACGGTGCGCTGATCGAACCGATCGGCGCGCAAACCCCGCTCCAGGCGGCTCCGGGCGGCGAAGCGATCACGTTCGGGACGCACTCGCCTACGGAAACCGAAACGAGCGGGTACGCGGATGGGGCGCAGGTGTTTGCCGCGCGCACGCCTGCCGGTCGCTGGAGCTCGGTCGATCTGACGGTCCCGCACTCGGGGGTGACGGGTGCCGCTGCCGATTTTGGTACGGAGATGCGGGTGTTCTCTGAAGATCTCTCCGAGGCGATCGTGCAGCCGTTCGGCGCGTTTGATCACGAACTGTCCTCCGAAGCGAGCGAATCGACCGCGTTCTTGCGCAGCGTGTATCTGAACGGGAACACGGGCGAAGCGTGTTTGCCGGTGAGCATGCACTGCTACACGCCGCTGGTGGACGCCGCGAACGAGACCTCGCATATACCATTCGGGGAAGAAGGCGAGTGCCCCATCGTCAAAGCCGTCTGCGGACCGTTATTCGAAGGCGCGAGCCCGGATCTCTCGCACGTCGTCGTCACTTCGAAAGCTTCGAAAGTGCCGCTGACCGAACACGGCGGGCCGGACTTGGATGAGTGGAGTCAAAGCGAAGGCGCCCTCACATATATCGGCGAAGGCGAACTCGGGGCGGCAGGATCGGGTTCAACCATCAGGACTGCGCGGCACCCGGTGTCAGAAGATGGGTCGCGTGTGTTCTTTTCCGATCACGGGCACCTGTTCATGCATGAGGCCACCGGCGCGACGGTCCAGCTCGATACCCCTGAAGCGGGTTGCGGGTCTGCGTGTGGGGGCGGTGCGGTCGATGCCGAATTCCAGGGCGCTTCGAGGAACGGGTCGAGGGTGTTCTTCACGGACACGCAGAAGCTCGCGACGGACGGGCAGGCGTATACAGCACCACGGGGTAGTGAGAAAACGTCTGCCGATTTGTATGAATGCGCAATCGTTGAAGGCACGTGCAGCTTGGCGGACGTCGCGCCCGGTGGCGAAGTGATTGGGTCGGTGTCGGGGTTGAGCGAAGATGGGTCGTGGGTGTATTTCGTCGCGAATGGCGTGTTGAAGAACCGGGAAGAAGCTAAAGAAGTGCCGGTGCCGGGGGCGGTGGCGGGCGACTGTCCAAATGTTGGTCAGCCTGAAGAACTCGTGGCTGGAGATCGCTGTAATTTGTATGTTTCGCATGGTGGGCGGGTTGGTTTGGTTGGGGTGTTGTCGGGGGCGGATGTGCCCGATTGGTCGTTGGAACTCCCGAAGTTGGTTGCGCGTGCCTCGTCTGATGGTGTGTGGTTTGCGTTTATGTCGCGTCTGCCGATGACAGGGTTTGATAATACGGATGCCGTGAGCGGTCGTGCGGATGAGGAGGTGTTCTTGTTCGACGGGGAAACCGGCGCGCTTGCATGTGTGTCGTGTTCCGCGTCGGGTGCGCGTCCGGCGGGGGTGCGGGTCGGTGTGGAAGGTAATGGGGGGCGTTCAACTGAGCCGTTGGCCGATGTTGGGGATGTGTGGGAACAGTCTGCGTGGTTGGCGGGGAGCGTGCCGGGGTGGACGCCGTATGAGCATGAAGTTACTGCGTATCAGTCGCGGTTTGTGTCTGATACCGGCAGGGTGTTCTTTGATTCGCCCGTTGGGTTGGTGCCTTTGGATGTGAATGGTCTTGGCGACGTGTATGAGTGGGAGCCCGCGGGTGTTGGCTCGTGTGCTGCGGGTTCTTCTTCCGGAAGCTCTGTCTATGAGCCTGCTCGTGCGTTTGAGGGTGAAGGCAGGAAAGGCGAATCGGTCGCCGGTTGTGTCGGGTTGATCTCGTCTGGCTCTTCGGGTGAAGAATCCGCGTTCTTGGATGCCAGCGAATCCGGGGACGACGTGTTCTTCTTGACGTCCTCCAGGCTCGTGCCGAGCGATGTGGAAGGCGGTCAGGAGGTTTACGACGCCCATCGGTGCACTACTGCGGCGCCGTGTCCCGTGGAAGCGGCGGCGCCCCCGGAATGTGTGACTGTCGAAGGCTGCAGAGGCGCGTCTGCGCAGCAGCCACCGATCTTCGGCGCGCCGCCAAGCGCGACGTTCAACGGCGTCGGCAACATCACGCCCTCAGTGCTCCCACCACCCGGCCCGCCAAAGAAGAAGGTCGCCAAAAAGGCGACCAAATGCCCCAGGGGAAAGACCCGTAACAAGCACGGAAAGTGCGTCAAGACCCGCAAGAAAGCAACGAAGTCAGCCGAGAAAGCCAGCTACGACCGGAGGGCAACCCGATGACCACCGTCAAAGCTCTCCTAAAAACGGCCGGTCCTGCGCTGGTCTTTGCCGTGACTGTGTTGTTTTTTTCGTTCGTGGGCGTAGCCTCGGCAAACGGGCCGTGGTGGCACCTCCAGTCGGGCTCCCGGCCGTCATATCTCGCCCCGGAAGCCAAGGGCCAGGTGGTCGTCACGGCGAGCAATCTCGGTGACGCGGGTACGAGCGGCGAAGTCACCTTCGCGGACACCTTGCCGGCGGGGTTGAAACCCCTCTCCGTCGAAGGCAAGGTCTACGAGGGCGGCGGCGGGGTCTCCAGCCGCCAGGCTCCGGTCGCGTGCGTGCAGCCCGCGGGGCCGTGCACGTTCTCCGGCGCCCTGATTCCGTTCGCGTCGATCGAACTGCGTTTCACTGTCAGGGCGAAGCCGGTCGGCGAAGTCGCGCTGTGCGAACCGAATGCCGCTGCGTGCGAACGCAACGTCGTGACGGTCTCCGGGGGTGAAGCGCCGGGCGCGGAGCTCTCGCGGCCGGTCACGGTCTCCGAAGCGCCCGCGGCGTTCGGCGTCGAAGAATACGACGTCACTCCCGAAGAAGAAGGTGGCGCCCCGGCGACGCAGGCGGGGAAGCATCCGTTTCAGGTCACTGGCACGCTCACGCTCAATCAGGGGCCGAGCAAGATCAGCGGGGCCTACGAAGTGTTTCCGGTTGCGCTGGCAAAGGATCTCGCGGGCCTCTTGCCGCCGGGCCTGATCGGCAACCCGACGCCGTTTGCGAAGTGTTCGCTGGCGCAGTTCCCAAACACGTGTCCGGCGCAGAGCGTGCTCGGTGTCGCGATGGTCTCCTATGACGTGCCGGGCCAGGGCGGGTTCCAGATGGCGAGCGCTCCGGTCGATAATCTCCAGCCAGCGCACGGCGAGGCTGCGCGTTTCGGTTTCGAAGTCGCCGGTCAGCAGATCTTCATCGACGCGCGGGTGCGCTCGGGCGCGGACTACGGCGTCACGCTCAGCAGCACCAATGTGGGCCAGGCGGTCGCGTTCCTCGGCTACAAGCTGACGTTCTGGGGCGTTCCCGGCAGCCCCGCGCACGACGCGACACGTGGCCTTGGTTGTATTGGGGAAGCGGAGGGGCTCTCGTCGCGTGAAATTCGCGAAAAAGGCCTAGCGCCGTGCAGTCCGCTCGAAGATCAGAGCCCGCCGCCGTTCTTGGCGTTGCCGACCTCGTGCACGGGTCCGTTGCACACCAGCGCCGAAGCTGACTCGTGGAACGAACCCAAGCCTGAAGGTCACCGGTCGTTGTTCGCGGAAACCGCGCCGATGATCGCGTTGGATGGTTGCAACCAGTTGCCTTTTGATCCGCAGATTAAGATCACGCCCGATGGTGGCGAAGGCGGCACCCCGGGCAGCAGTCCGACGGGGTTGAACGCCGATGTGCACGTGCCGCAGGAATCGATCCTCAACGCGGGCAGCCTTGCGCAGTCGGATGTGAAGGACATCACGGTTGCGTTGCCCGCCGGTGTCGCGCTGAACCCCGCGGGCGCGGGCGGGTTGGGAGCGTGCTCTGGCGATCCTGCCGATCTGCCGGCCGGTGCACTTGGCAGTCCGGGTGATCAGATTGGGTATGAAGGGGAACGGAGCATCGAAACGAGCCCCAGCTCGAACACGCCCGCGTTCTCGCCGAAGTTGCCGGGTAGTTTTGGCGCCGGTGAAGCGCTCGAGCCGGGCGTGAATTTCTGCTCCAACGCGGCGAAGATCGGGACGGTCACGATCCGCTCGCCGTTGTTGCCGCCGACGCAGCCGTTGACCGGTTCGGTGTACTTGGCCGATCAGGAAGCCAACCCGTTCGGGAGTCTCGTCGCGATGTACATCGTCGCTGAAGACCCGGAATCGGGTTCGCTGGTCAAGCTGCCGGGCGAAGTGCAGTTGTGCGCCGGCGCGGGTGAAACGATCGCCGGGGAGACCTGTCAGGCGCCGGGACAGATCGTCACGACGTTCGCCAACAATCCGCAGCTCGCGTTCGAAGACGCCGAACTGCATTTCTTCGGCGGCGAACGCGCGCCGCTGGCGAGCCCCGCGCGTTGCGGTGCATACATCACGCAGGCGTCGTTCGTGCCGTGGTCCGCGGAAGCATGGGACGAGGCGGCGCGGACCGCCACGGCGTCCTCGACGTTCGATGTCACCTCCGGCCCGCATGGGGGGCCGTGCCCCGGTCAGAGCCTGCCGTTCGGTCCGTCCGCGACCGGGGGCGCCACGAACCTGCAGGCGGGCGAATTCAGCCCGTTCACGGCGACGTTCTCCCGCCAGGACGGCGAACAGAGCCTGCAGTCGATCGTGGCGAAGCTGCCCCCCGGTCTCTCCGGTGTGCTCTCGGGTGTCGAACTGTGCCCCGAACCGCAGGCCAACCAGGGGTTGTGCGGCCCGAACAGCCTGATCGGAGAAACCACGGTGTCGGTAGGGGTGGGTGGGGATCCCTACTCGGTCACGGGCGGCAAGTTCTATCTCACCGGCCCGTACAACGGCACGGGTGGCTGCACCGTCGGCCAGGCTGGTTGCGCGCCGTTCGGGTTGTCGTTCGTGGTCCCGGCGAAGGCGGGTCCGTTCGACCTCGCGAAAACGGCAAACAACCACCCCCCGTGCGACTGCGTGCTCGTGCGCGGGAAGATCGAACTCAACTCGATCACCGCCGCGCTGACGATCACCTCGAACCCGCCGGGGAGTCCTGACGCGATCCCGACGAGCATCGAAGGGATCCCGCTGCAGATCCAGCGCGTCAACGCGACGACGACGCGCTCGAACTTCCAGTTCAACCCGACGAGCTGCGCGAAGATGGCGTTCAGCGGGACGATCGCCTCGGGCGAAGGCGACAGCGACGCTGTCACAGTGCCATTCCAGGTCACCAACTGCGCCGCGCTGAAGTTCGAACCCAAATTCAGCGTCTCCACGAGCGGGAAAACCTCCAAATCCATGGGCGCCTCGCTGACCGCGAAGGTCTCCTATCCGAACGTGCCGCAGGGCACCGACGCGGACATCGCAAAGGTCAAAGTCGAACTCCCCAAGCAGCTCCCGTCAAGACTCACGACGCTGCAGAAGGCCTGCACAAACGCGCAGTTCGAAGCCAGCCCGGCCGCGTGCCCCGCGGAATCAAAGATCGGCTACGCGGTCGTGCACACCCCGTTGATCCCGGTCCCGCTGGAGGGCCCGGCGATCTTCGTCAGCCACGGCGGCGAAGCGTTCCCGTCGCTGACGATGGTATTGCAGGGGTATGGGATAACGATCGACCTCGTCGGCACGACGTTCATCTCCAAATCTGGGGTCACGAGCACAACGTTCAAGGCGGTCCCCGACCAGCCGTTCTCGAGCTTCGAATTGACACTGCCCGAGGGGCCGTACTCAGCATTGGCTGCCAACGGGAGCCTCTGTGCCCCAACCACGACCAAGACCGTCTCCAAGAAGGTCACGGTCACGGTGCACGGTCACAAGAAGACCGAGACGCGCAAGGTCAAAGAGACCGTCGCCACCTCGCTCGCGATGCCTACCGAATTCGTCGCCCAGAACGGGGCCGAAATCCACCAGAGCACGGCGATCTCTGTCAGTGGGTGCCCCAAGACTCACAAGCATTCAAAGAAGAAGAGACACCACAAAGCGGCGAAGGGGCGCAAGAAGTGATCGTCGGCGCTTCGGAGCGGGGGCGACGACTTCGGCTGTGCCTGCCGGTGGGTCCTGGGCTTCTGCCGGCCCGTTGTGAGTTGGGGGTCGCCGGGAGTCCGGGCCGCTAATACACATGCGCGGCGCGCGCGAGGTCCGATCGAGCGTTCCGTCCCAAGCGCGGGCTAGTCTGTTTGGCATGGATCGAATTTCAACCAGCGCAGGCTGGCCGCCGTCCCCGTTCACAGCGGGGTCGGCGGGGCGCCGTTGAGCCTGCCGATCGTAGTCCCCGGCGGTCACGGGCCCGTTCGACCTCGGCATCTGCTCATACGTGCTTCGATCTGCATCGATCCGCATACCGCGCAGGTGACCGATGCATCTGACCCGTTCCCGCAGATCGTTCATGGGAGCTCCAACCGACCTAAGGGCTCTCAACAAACATCAACCACCCGGGTTTCACGTTCAACCCGACGAACTGCAACAGACTTCTGACGATCACAAGCAACATCCTCAAGCAACACGAAGAACCACAAGAAGCAAGAAAGGACGCGAGCCCGCTTCCAGGTCGCTAACTGCGCGAACCTGAAGTTCGAGCCGAAATTCACGACCTCCACGGTAGGGGAGACGAGCAAAGCGGATGGGGCTAGCTTGCATGTAAAGCTCGTGCCACCGCATGAGGGTCCTCAATCGACGACCGGTAGCACCGGATCAGCATCTCCTACCTCTGGAGGCTCACCATCGGGATCGTCCGCTCAAACCGAGGAAGCAAACATTGCTAGCGCCAAAGTGGAACTCCCCCAAGCAGCCCCCCTCGAGGCTGACTACATTGCAGAAAGCGTGTACCGCGACGCAGTTCAACGCCAACCCGCGGCGTGTCCGGCGGCGTCGGTGATCGGCCACGCGGTCGTCCGCACCCAACTACTCCCAGTCCCCTCGGAAGGCCCCGTCTACTTCGTCTCCTACGGCGGCGCGAAGTTCCCCGAAGCCGTGATGGTCCTCACCGGAGATAACGTTCACATTCGTCTCACCGGCGAAGCGTACATCAGTAAAGGCGTGACGTCGGCGACGTTCAAGACCGACCCCGACGCCCCGTTCACGCTTCGAACCGACGCTGCCGCAAGGGAATTACTCTGCGCTCGCCGCGAACCTCCCGGTGAAGGATCACGGCAGCTTCTGCGGACAAAAGCTCTCACGATGCCGACCGAGATCACAGCGCAGAACGGCCTGGTGATCGAACAGAACACCGTGATCAGCGTCACGGGGACTGCCCGACGATCAAGAAGGCGAAGCAAAAGGCGGTGCTCTCCATCTGTCAACGCACCGCGGCTGGACCAGCCAGCGAGCTCTGCTAAGTGGTCGTTCTCGGAAGGTTTGACCAGCTTGAGTTTATGCTGCGATTCGGTGTCGGTTTTCGGCGGCGGTCAGCCGTCGGTTGCGATGTTCGCCGTTGCGGTAGGTGATGTGTCGGGCGAGGGCGTCCAGTCGAGGTAGTCGGCGTTGCAGACGACGAACTGGCTGATCGCCGATAAGTGGCACTCGACGGGGTTCAGGTAGCTGGCGTAGGTCGGGGTCGCGACGAGCGCGATCTTGTTAGCGGTCGCGTATTTGCGGATGTCGGGTGTCCAGTTTCACGGAAGGTTGTCTTGGATCCAGTAGATCACGTCGGCGGCGAGGTAGCAGCCGCGGATCTGGGTCATGCACGCGCGTTGTCAATGCCCCGGTGGCGTGGCCGCAGGCGTGTGCGCAGCCGGTCGGGGTGAAACGTCGTAGGCCCCGAACACGTAGCGCGTCCCCGTGCCGGCGGTTGTAGTCGGCACGCTGACGCTTAGGCCTGCGCTTGGGCGCCCAGCCGTGGCCAGCGGTGGGCCGCGGACTGACCGGCCCCATCTGGCCGAACGCTATCACGACACCGCCGCCCGGCGGCGGATTAGGCGTCAACTCCAGGACCCGTGCGGCCTTGGCCTCATAGTCGGGTTCAGGGCTGGCCTTCCAGGTGCGTCGCGATCTACGGTAGGAGACATTGATTCCAAATGCTTGACTTTGCCCGGCAGGCTGTGCGAGCGTTACTGCCGTGCCGGCACAGCCCGCCACCACGGGGTAGCTGACGGGCACCTAGCACCAGTCCACAAGGTCGATGCTAGACGGATAAACAAGCACAAGGAGCAAACCTCTATGCAACGCATCAGAATATTCGGTGTGACCCTTATGGCAATCTTCGCCGTCGGGGCCGTCACCTCAGCCGTCGCAAACGCAGAAAACACCAAAATCTTACCCGAACCAACCGCAGGGGAACCACTAACCGGCACGAGCAAACAAGAAGGAAAAGGTAGTCTCTTAACCACAGGTGGCAACCTGGTCACCTGTGAAGCTGGGACAAACACGTTCACGTTCGAAAACGCGAACACGGGCAGTACGCACGTGTTATTCGAAAAATGCTCGACCAAAATCCTCGGCTCCACATTGGTCTGCACCGGGGTGGAAGACAAAGAAGGCGACATCTTATTCTTAGGTGTAGCTTTATATGTCTTAGCATTACGGATGAAGAACTCAACCGAAACCGAATTAGTGGCAGCATTAGTCGCACTGATCACGCAGTTCCACTTTACGTGTAAATCGGGACTCATCAAAGCCTTAGTATTAGTCAGGGGCTGCTCCGCGTCATTAACTGAAGGCATCGAAAAATTAACGAAAAGCACAAAAGATGTCTTCAAAGAATTCAGCTCAGGCGAGTCGGAAATCTTAGCATACTTAAAGGCGGGGACTACAGGAACGGATACAGCCTGCTTAACGGAAACCGAAGTAAACGAAAGCGGCAAATTCGAATTATCAGGTGAGACGGGCAGCGCCACAAACACGGGATTCAAAAAAGGCGGTAAAGAAGTCGAAATCTTACTCATGAACTAAGGAGTAAGAGCCGGTCCTAGTGAATGTCTGAGACGAAAGGTGCTGCGGTCGCAGAGTGCGACCGCAGCACCAGCCTGTGGGTCGATGCCTCATGCCTGTGTCGTGCCAGGGGCCTGTTCGCCGGGGAGATGATCTCGGTGTACGGCGATGGTTGCCTTCGCGGGCAACCGCTACAGCGCGCAAGTGCTTGTCGGGCCCGGGGCCTTCCCGTGGCCCTCGTGAGAGCTGCCTTGAGCCGTTCCGCGACTATTTGGTCGCGCGTTTCGCCGACGATGCTCACGTCGACGGGAGCGTGCTGTTCAGGGAGGTCGCTGCTCTCGGGTCCGAGCGTTCCTATGTGACGTTCGTGCGGGAGCTCTGCCGGCTCAGCTTGCGCCCCCGTTGTGGGGCGTGCTGCACCGGCGGGCAGGGCGTCACGACGGTGATCGCGCACGAGCCGAGCGAGGAGATCCAGTGGGATTGGCTCGAGCTGATCCAGACGCCGTGGGGTGAGCCTGCTCATGTCCTGGTCCACGCACTCGCGTTCTCAGGCAAGTGCCGCGCGGTGATCTGCGAGGGCGAGAGCTTCCCGCACTTGGCGGAGGCGATCGACGGCGTGTTGCGTCGCCTGGGTGGCAGCACGCGCGTTGCGGACCGACCGGATGGCCACCGTCGTGCACCCCGGGACGGATCACATCACCAGCCAGTTCGCGCAGCTGGCGAAGCACTACGGCGTGCAGCTGTGGGCCTGTCCCGCCCGGGCGCCCAAGGCGCAGGGGTGTCGTCGAGGCCGCCGGTGAAATACATCCCCCGCTCGTGGTGGCGCACCCCGCCAGTCTCAAGCCTCGGAGGGGCACAGGCCGACCCCGACCGCTGGGCGATCGCAGTCGCCGATCAACGCAAGCGTTGGGACGGGACGATCGCGCGGCTCGCTGCCAAGAGCAGATGCTCGCCTTGCCAGCCGTTGCGTTCCCGGCGGTGCTGGAAGTCCAGCGGGTGGTCTCGCGCAGTTCCTCCGGCCGCGCCCTGACCGTCACGTTCTGCCCGACCATGCCGGGCGGCGGACCGTCTTGCGATCCCGGCCCGTCTGGCGAGCGATCGCCGAGACCGTGATGGGGTTCCCGTGAGTTGATCCGGGTTGTGTGCGTGTTCGTCATGTCCCGCTGGTGGGATGAGAGGATGGGCACGATCATGAAGCGGCGCAGGCACGCTCCGGAGCGGGCCGTCCGGAAGATCCGTGAGGGCGAACGGCTGTTGAACGAGGGGCGGGAGCTCGCTGAGGTGCTGCGGCATCTCGAGATCACCGAGGCGACGTTCAACCGGTGGCGCGCACAGTACGGCGGGATGAGGGCAGACGAGGCCAAGCGGCTGAAGATGCTGGAGGTGGAGAACCAGCGGTTGAAGAAGCTTGTGGCTGAGCAGGCGTTGGACATCGACATGCTCAAGGAGTTGGCGGAGGGAATCTTTTGACCCCGGAACGCAGGCGCCGCGCTGTCGGTCGGCTGCAGCAGCGTTTCGGGGTTTCCGAGCGCCGCGCGTGCCGTGTCGCTGGTCAGCATCGCTCGACGCAGCGCAAGCCCGCGCCGGCGCCCCGACCGGTGGACGAGCGGCTCGCCAGCCGGCTTCGAGAGATCGCTGGTGAGCATCCGCGGTGGGGGTGGAAGACCGCGCATCAGATCCTGCTGCGGGAGGGATGGGCGCTGAATCGCAAGCGGACACGCCGTATCTGGCGCCAGGAGGGCCTGCGGCGCCCCGAGAAAGCAAGGAAGCGTCGTCGGCTACCCGGCGGGAACAAACAACGCCTCAGAGCCACGAGAGCTAACGAGGTGTGGGCGATCGACTTCCAGTTCGACGAGACCGCCGACCGTCGCAGGATCAAGCTGTGCAACATCGTCGATGAGTACACCCGCGAGGCTCTCGCGATCCGCGTCGGCAGATCGTGCACCGCCGATGATGTCGTCGAAGTCATCGCCCGGCTCGTCGGCGAGCGCGGCGCTCCGGCGTATCTGCGCTCGGATAATGGCCCGGAGTTCGTTGCGTGGGCGCTGCGCGACTACTGCCGGATGACGCTTATGGCCACAAGCTACATCGAGCCCGGCAGCCCATGGGAGAATCCGTTTGTTGAGTCCTTCAACGGCCGGCTGCGTGACGAGCTGCTGAACATCGAGGAGTTCGGCTCGATCACCGAGGCAAAGGTCCTCATCGAGGACTGGCGTCAGGAGTACAACAACTACCGGCCCCACTCAGCACTCGGGGGACGCACACCAAGCGAGTACGCCATCACCACCAACAAGAACAACCAAAACAACCAGAACACGCATAACCCCTGGACCACTCACCAGGGCCCCGTCAGCAGGCCCATATCCTCGTAGGAATCGCAGGTGAAGATCTCGCGTTCCTCGACGACGAAGGCCCGCTTGCCGCGTCAGTCGCCCGGCCGGTCGCCGTGTGCGCTTGCCGGGAGCCACTTCGCGATTTCCTCGAGAATCACCGACCCGTCGATCGTTGTGCCCGAGGTCCGCGGCTTGTAGCCGCGGCAATACGAGACCACGTACCCGGGACGGCACCGCGCCACGACGGTAGCGGTGATGGCTTCCTTCGCGAAGCGGCCGCGGCGGCGGACCCCTTCGTTGAGCTTCTGCCTGAGCAGTTCGATCATCGTCAGGAAGCGCTCCTGAGCGAGGGTCCTCGCGTGGCTCACGAGGAATTCCTCGAACGTTGCGCCGTGGCGTTGTGCTTTAGCTTCCGTCGCGCGCAACGCCCGCTGAAGTTCTGGTTCGCTCACCTTCAAACCGTGTTCCGCCATGAACGAGATCGTCCAGTAGGACGGAATCAGGTAGAGCAAGGCGTCTTCCTTGAAGCTGGTGTACAGATCCTCGCATTTGCTCATGAGCTGTGCCGACGTCGGCGCCGCTTGGTGTGCCGCCGCCCCAAAGTGTGGCGCGATTGCCTCTAGCGACGCGACGCAGGCGGCATAGTCGGCTGGTTCCGTGACCAGCCGTGCTGGTGGGCGGCGCGAGGCATACTCGTAGAAGAACTGCCCGATCTTCTCCCGCATCCATTGCACCACCATCGCTCGGGTGATCGAATCGGCATCGACGCGTACGACCACTTCAGCACCGAGTCGGGGAGCGGGTTCCGGTTCGGCCGATCCTGTCGGGGCCGTCGCCTTCCGTGCTGCCGCGCTGCTGTGTGCGGTCGAGTGTTCGCCCCCCGCGCCACCGCACGCGGAGATCAACAGCGCGACCAGACAGGCGGCGACCAAAGGAAAAGCAAGGATCTGGCGAGCTCTGCGCACCGCGCAACGATACCTCACGCCACGCCCGTTTAGTAGACTGTTTCTAGTGCTCGGGCACCAGTCATATCGACAGCCAACGCACGGGCCGCTTCGTCGAAGCCCTCATTGGGAAACACCGCTGATCTCATATGTCGGCGTAGCGCGACCCTCCGTCAATCAGCGTCTCTTACTAAAAAGCCGCTATTCCAGCGGTTTCTGATGCCGAGCGATCAACCCCCTGCCACGCATGGGGTATCTATATGGGAGTTGAGATATGGGCACAGTCGATAAAGTCACAACGCCTTCCCTCGGCGCTCGCCGGTCGGGTATGGCGGCAGACACTGGGGGAAACGGTGGATACGGTGGGTTCTTGCGCAGCGAGCTCTTCGAACGACGCAGCGCTCATCCGCGCGCGAAAAGATCCTTATGCCGGCCTGCACGCTCTCAGGTTGCTCACGGCCTGCTCGTAGCTCTCCGGCGATGTCCGGACACATTGTCGCCTCGTCGCCGACTATCGATCATCCACAGAGAAGGAAAAGGAGCGTCACAATGAGGGTCTCGAGCTTGAAAAGACGTGCAACGCAGCACTTGAGCTATGCCAACGTCACAGCGACCATAGCTCTGTTCTTCGCGCTGAGCGGCGGCGCCGCCTACGCGGCCTCCCACTACCTGATCACTTCGACCAAACAGATTAAGCCCGCAGTGCTATCCCAGCTGAAGGGCAAGCCAGGTCTCGCCGGCGCCAACGGCGCCACGGGTGCGGCAGGCCCGGCAGGCCCGGCTGGCCCCACCGGCGCCGGCTCTGCTGGCTCCGCTGGTCCAGAAGGCAAAGCCGGCCCCCCCGGCGAAAGCGTTACCAACACCGAAGTAAAAGCCGGCGTCGTGACCTGCGACAAACTCGGGGGAGCCGAATTCAAAGTCGGCGCCAGTGGTAAAGCCACCACTGCCTGTAACGGTCAGACGGGCTTCACGAAGACCCTCCCGAAAGGCGCCACCGAGACCGGCACCTGGGCGTTCCAGTCGACGGCGAAAGGCGTATTCCAGATTCCGATCTCCTTCGCGATCCCGCTCCCTGCTGCTCTCCCCGAAGGCGCGGTCACGTTCGTGAAGGTCGGCGAAACACCCACGACGGGCCCGTGCGCAGGCGGCAGCGTCGAAGAACCTAAGGCCGAAGAAGGAAACCTGTGCATCTATGCCTCATTGTTTCCTGAACCGGAACTAGAAGAGTTGGGAATCGCTCCGCCCGGCGCGCCCGAAGGCAAATCGCTTGGCACTGGCGCGACGGGCGCCGTCGCGATCGTCGAAAACAAGACGGCGTTGGGGCAGAACGCCGTCGGCAGCTATGCCGTGACCGCCGAATAGCCTTAGGTAGGAATGGCGTAGACGATTACGGAGTTCGCCCGGCCAGAGGGCCGGGCGAACTCCAGTCGTAGCGTGCCGGTCATCCCGGCGCGCCTGTTTCTTCCGGTCGACTGCGGCGCGAGGTCAGAGACAACAGGCCCGCGCCACTTGACTTGACGGCCGCACTTGCGAAAATGTGAAGTCGGGATGCGCCACGCGGTATCCGAGCCAGGGGGCCCTCCATCTTGCGCTGGACCTCTTTGCTGGTCGTGCTGGCGCCGTGCTCGCCACTCGGCCGTCGCGATACACGCGGCGCTGCTGGGCGCACTCGTGGCGGCGGCGGTCGCCTCCGCCACGGCATACGCAACCGCTGCCGCGTTCGGCGGCTACGGCACGCACGCAGGCCAGTTCATAGAACCATTCGGGCTCGCGGTAGACCGCGCCAGCGGTGACCTGTACGTTCTAGACACGAACAATAACCGTGTGGAGAAGTTCACCGCCTCCGGTAGGTTCCTGCTCGCCTGGGGCTGGGGCGTCGCCGACGGCCACACCCCCGCGCTGCAAACATGTGCGCGGGTCTGCTTCGGCGGCTTGCGAGGCAAGGGCCCGGGCGAGTTCGACTTCGCCGAGGGCATAGCTATCGAGCAGGACCCCGCGAGCCCATTCTACGGCGATGTGTACATTGCCGACATCTTGAACCACCGCGTGCAGGCCTTTACGCCCAACGGGCGCTTCCTGATGATGTTCGGCCGAGGCGTCAATCCCAGCGCCCGGCATAGGCATGAAACGGGCGACGAAGACGTCTGCCCGGTGCATGCCGGCGATGTCTGCGGCACGGGTGTCGGGACTGCGTCCGGCGGGGCGCTCGAATACCCCGTCGAGGGTCACTTTATCGTCGCCGGCGCTACCGGCACGATCTACGTCGGCGAGCGCGACCGCGTGCAGGAGTTCAGCCCCGCCGGCGAATATCAGGGTGAGGTGGAGCTGCCGCGCTCGAACGCGCCGTTGGAGGGCGAAGCGGGCGGCGTAAGCGGGCTGCAGGTCGACGCGGCCGGCGACCTTTACGTGATCCGCGTGGGCGTGAAAGGCGTTGACGAGTTCGACCCCTCGGGCAGGCCGCTGCGAACCTTCGACGAACGCGAAACCGCCGAGAACAGCGAAGGCCCGGTGCCGGTCGTGGCGCTCGGCCCGGCCGGCGACGTGTTCGTGGACTACTTCGCCGGCGGCGAACATCGAATCGACGAGTTCGACCCCACGGGCGCCGAACTGGAGAGCTTCGATCGGGGCATGCCCGACGGCCTGCACGGCATCGCTTACAGCGAATCTCTGCGAGCGCTGTACGTGTTCGACACGGGCCCGAACCTCGCGGGTGTGCGGGTCGTGCCTGTGCCCGATACACCTCGCTTCCAGCCCACCGGTGGCCTCGCTCTGTGGCTGATCCCGCGGATCTAGCGTCCTGAGTCGTTAGTTTCTGTGCAGTAGTAGGATTTGGTGTATGCCGAGTCCTACTGCTGTGCGAATTGAGCTCTCGCGTGAGGAGCGGGAGGTGTTGGAGGGCTGGACGCCGGCGGACGACCGCTGCAGCGTTATCATTGCGCTCGAGGATCGTGCTTGCTTGCGCTGGCGGTGAGAGCAACACCGAGGTCGCGGGACGGCTCGGGGTGCGCCGCAACACGGTGAGCCTGTGGCGTCGCCGGTTTCTCGAGTTCCGCCATCCGCTGTGCGACCCCCAGCGCCCGCGCGCCGAGATCATCGAGGTCTTCGTCAGCTCGGCCTCGTCCCAGGTCGTGAACGCGGCCGGGCGCGCGATCGGCTGCAGCGTACGCAGGCCGCGCGAGACGAGCGGCGTCGGCACGACCGTCTGTGCCCCCAGTGAGTACAGCAGCTCCTTGGTGCTCATCCCGTCGATGCCTGCGGCATCGGCGTTACGCTCGACACGTCTGAGCGCCTCAGCGAGGTTCCCGCGAGCCAAGAACCGCTCCCACAGGCTCGCCCCGGCTTGAGCGCTGGTGTCATCCGGCGCCGGGGAGTCACCGCGCTCCGGCCAGGCATCCTCGGCTTCACCCTCAGACCCGCCCCACCAGGTTGGCTGCGGTCAACACGACTCCCACGAGCACGAACGTCCTGTCGCTCGGCTTCGCGTTCGGCCCTTCCCGGCGACCATCGACCCCGCCGGTACTACTACGACCTACGTTGACTTCGTCACCGACGAGCGACGCCCTCTCGAACCCCGTCGTCCCGCACGACCCCGCGACCCTCGCGGACGTGGCATTTGGAACACCCGCAGAGACCTCCCCAGGTAAGACCAGTAACCTTCACCGCACGCCCACCGCGTCTACGTAACGGATGGACATCGGGCTTCGCCATGATTCGCTGGCTCGCCCAGACCGCCCCGCCTCATCAAAGGTCGGATCAACCAGATCAAAGCCGAAATCGAGAACACCGACTCGGACTTCGACCGTGAGAAGCTGCAGGAAAGGCTCGCGAAGCTTTCCGGCGGCGTCGCCGTGGTGAAGGTGGGGGCGGCTACGGAGACGGAGATGAAGGAGAAGAAGCACCGTGTCGAGGACGCCCTGCAGGCCACGAGGGCGGCGCTGGAGGAGGGCATCGTGCCTGGTGGTGGCGTGGCGCTGCTGCAGGCCTCTGCTGCGGTGAACATCAGCGAGAATGGGGCGTCGGTTGACGGCTCTGATGAT
This sequence comes from uncultured Solirubrobacteraceae bacterium, assembly GCA_964396735.1. Lineage (GTDB taxonomy): Bacteria > Actinomycetota > Thermoleophilia > Solirubrobacterales > Solirubrobacteraceae > Palsa-744. The sequence continues at coordinate 26,300 of CAYNGQ010000064.1, forward strand.
GAGCGTACGGGTGCGCGGATCGTGCTGCGGGCGCTCGAGGAGCCGCTGCGTCAGCTCGCCGAGAACGCGGGCCTGGAGGGGTCGGTCGTCGTCAACGACGTGCGTAAGGCCAAGAAAGGCTTTGGCCTGAACGCCTCGACGAACGAG
>CAYNGQ010000065.1:0-6053 GCA_964396735.1 uncultured Solirubrobacteraceae bacterium
CATACCGCGACCGCAGCGGCATACCGCGACCGCAGCGGCACACCGCGACCGCAGCGGCACACCGCGACCGCCGCGGCACACCGCGACCGCAGCGGCACACCGCGACCGCCGCGGCACACCGCGACCGCAGCGGCAAATACCCTTGCGCGATGCAACTCGACCCGGGGGACCCCGCCGCGGCGGCCGTGCGGCCGCGCCCGCCCGAGGTCGACGAGATCCTGCTCGGCGACAACCTCGCGCTGCTGCCCCGCTTCGCCGACGCCTCCTTCCAGCTCGTCTACCTCGACCCGCCCTTCAACACCGGCGGCGTCCAGACCCGCCGGACCGTGCGCACCATCCCCGACGCGCGCGGCGACCGCACCGGCTTCCAGGGGCGCCGCTACCGCACGCGACTGCTCGCCGAGTCCTCCTACCGCGACACCTTCGAGGACTACCTCGCATTCCTCGCCCCCCGCCTCGAGCACGCCCACCGGCTGCTCGCGCGCGCAGGCACGCTCTACTTTCACATCGACTACCGCGAGGCCCACTACTGCAAGCTGCTGCTGGACGAGATCTTCGGCCGCGAGTGCTTTCTCAACGAGATCATCTGGGCTTACGATTACGGGGGCAGGACGAAGCGGCGCTGGCCCGCGAAGCACGACACGATCCTAGTGTACGTCAGGGATCCCGCCGCCTACCACTTCGACTCCGGCGAGGTGGACCGGGAGCCCTATATGGCGCCCGGCCTGCAGACCCCCGAGCGTGGCGCTGCCGGCAAGCTGCCGGTGGATGTCTGGTGGCACACGATCGTGCCGACCAACGGGAAGGAGAAGACCGGGTATCCGACGCAAAAGCCGGAGGGCATCGTCCGCCGGATGGTTGCCGCCTCCAGCAGGCGGGGCGGCTGGTGCCACGACTTCTTCGCGGGCTCCGGCACGCTGGGCGCGGTCGCGGCCAAGCTTGGACGGCGCTTCGTCCTGGTGGACTGCAATCCAGAGGCGATCGCCACCTGCCGGACGCGCCTGAAAGCGCTCCCGGCGGGCTACCGGCGGGCCGCGTAGTCCCCCCGGCCGTGGGTCATCTCAGCCAGCGGGCGCATAGCCCGCCCGGCCGTCGGCCATCTCAGCCAGCGAGCCCGCGTTATCCCGAAGCTGGATCGCGGATAACTACTGCTAAGGGCCCGGCGCGCGGGCTCTATATCTACGCGGTGATATGGCTGATGAGGGGACCCAGGCGCTTGACGCGAGCGGCGTCGACGGCGCAGCGGCGGCGGATCGGAGCATCCGGATCGTGCTCGCCGACGATCACACGGTGGTGCGCAGCGGCCTGCGCATGCTGCTGGACAGCGAGGCGGACTTCGAAGTCGTGGCGGAGGCGGGCGAGGTCGAAAGCGCGCGGCGCTACGTGCGCGGCCACCGCCCTGTGGTGCTGGTGCTCGACCTCAACATGCCGGGCGGCTCGAGCCTCGAGGCGATCCCCGTGCTGCGGGCCGAGTCTCCGGGCACCCAGATCGTGGTGCTGACGATGCAGGAGGAGCCGGCTTTCGCCCGCAGCGCGCTGCGGGCGGGTGCGCTCGGGTATGTCCTCAAGGAGTCCGCCGACGACGAGCTCGTGCAGGCGGTGCGCGCCGCGGCCGCGGGCGAGACCTACCTGACTCCCCGCCTGGGGGCGCGAATGGCAGCCGAGCCGACGGTGGGGCGCCCGGACGACCTCTCCGAGCGCGAGCTGGGCGTGCTGCGCCTGATCGCCTTCGGCCACACCAACGCCGAGATCGCCGAGCAGCTGTTCCTGTCGGTGCGCACGGTCGAGACCCACCGCGCTCACATCCAGCAGAAGCTGAGCCTCGGCTCGCGCGCGGAGCTGGTGCGCTACGCGCTGGATCGCGGCCTGCTGAACGTGTGAGCCACGTGCACAGCTCTTGGGCTGCCCCGCGAGCTGTGGAGGTGGTGATCTGCCCTTGATTCCCTGGAGTCGGGGGTCTGCCCCTGGTTTCGTAAACTCGGTGGTCTGGAATCGGCCGGTGCAGATCATGGGGCATTTTTGATGGATCGTCGCGCGGATTTGACTGGTGGGCGTCCTCCACCTCACCCGCCGTGAAGCTCGCGCAGGGTGGCCAGGGGGGCGTCCGTCCGCCGCTGGACGGGGAGGGTGGCGCGCACGGCGGTGCCGACGCCGGGGGAGGAGTCGATCTCCAGCGTCCCGTCGAGCAGCTCGACGCGCTCGTGCATCCCCAGCACGCCGAAGCCGCTGGTGTCGGCGGAGGGGTCGAAGCCGACGCCGTCGTCGCGCACAAGCACGTGCACCGTCTCTCCATCCTCGTGGATCTCGACGACCGCGCGTCGCGCGTCGCCGTGCTTGGTGGCGTTGGTGAGCGCCTCCTGGACGATCCGGTAGATCGCGGTCTCGAGCTCCGGGGTATGACGGGCGAGCGCCTCCTCGCGGTCGCGGCTCTGTTCCTGTGCGCGCTCGTAGGCGAGGTCGATGCTGACGTCGACCGCGATGCCGTGGCGGGCGGCCCGTTCGGCGAGCGCTTCGACGGCGGCCTGGGCGCCGAGCTCATCGAGCGCGGCGGGACGCAGGTCGGTGATCAGCGCACGCAGGTTGGTGATCCCCTCCTCGAGCTGCTCGATCCCCTGGCGAAAGGCCTCGCGTAGCGCCTCGGGGCGCTCCGAGCGCGCGGCGGTGGAGAGCCCGATCCGCAGTGCGGAGAGGGTCTGGAGGGTGTCGTCGTGCAGCTCGCGCGCCCACCGCTGGCGCTCGGCCTCGGCCGCGGCTAGACGCTGGCGCTGGCGCTCGCTGGCGACCGACTGGGCGGTCGCCACGGCGGTGGCGGCGCTTGTCGCGAACGCCACCAGCAGCCGCTCGTCCTCGGCGCTGAAGCTCGGCCCGTCCTCGAGCCGGTCGAGCGCCAGCAGCGCGCCGTAGCCGATACCGCGGAACAGCAGCGGCACCACCAGCCCGCCCTTCGCGCCGACGCCCAGGCCGCCGGTGCCGTGCTCGTCGAAGCGGGCGCGGTTGACTTCGTCGTCGAGGCGCAGCGTGCGCCGGGCACGCAGCGCCTGCCCGGCGAGCGAGTCGTGCAGCGGGATGCTCTGGCCGATCAGTCCTGCCGGCAGCTCGCCGGCGCCGGCGGCGACGACGAGCCCCTGACGGTGGCGCAGCTCGATCAGCAGCACGCGCGCACCGACCAGCGCGCGGCCACGCTTGGCGACCAGCTCCAGGACCACCTCGAGGTCGGTCTCGCCACCGACCGCGAGCGCAATCTGGGTGGTGGCGTCGAGCGTGGCGACGGTGCGCTCGAGCTCGTCGCGTCGCTCGCTGGCGCCGGTGTAGCGGCGCGCGTGGTCGATCGCCACCCCGGCGAGCTCGGCGAGCACGGTGAGCGCCTCCTCGTCCTCGGCGGAGAACCGCGCGCCGCCGGCCTTCTCGGTGAGGTAGAGGTTGCCGTAGGGCAGCCCGCGAACGAGGATCGGCGCTCCGAGGAAGGTGCGCATCGGCGGATGCCCGCTGGGGAAGCCGTAGGAGCGGGGGTGGCGGCCGACGTCCTCGAGGCGCAACGGCGCGGGATCCTCGATCAACGCGCCCAGCACGCCGCGCCCGCGAGGCAGCGCCCCGATCGCCGCGTGGGTGGCGTCGTCGATCCCTCGCGTGATGAACTGGGAGAGCTCGCTGCGCGACTCGTCGAGCACGCCAAGCGCGGCATAGCGTGCGTCGGTGAGTTCCTGCGCGGAGTCCAGCACCCGCTCGAGCACCACGTCGAGGTCCAGCTCGGCGAGCACATCGCGGGCCAGATCCAGCACTCCACGTACGGCACGGTCCATCGTTGTTTCCTGGTCGTGGTGTCCAAACGCTCGGTCTGGAGCATCGCGGACGGTGCCGGCACAACCACTTTGGCGAGCCTAGCCCGACTCCACGGCCCCCGATTTCTTTGCGTTCTACACTGAAGGATACACCGAAAGTGCGCAGATCTCTCCGTGATTATGACCAGATGCTCGAATTTTGTGCCGGTCGTCCCACCGGCGGCGAGTATTGGAGGTGGCGTGCCGATCCGTCGAAATCCCGATCACGGCACTTTTCGAGAAACAGAGACATCCCTTGACAAAATCACTGCTTCTCGCCTATATTCCACATGCCGGGCGGGGTAGGTCGGAGGGAGGTGAGAGGATCGGAAGCGAGCGCAACGTGGTGAGCAGGGGCGGCACTGAGAACGGCGGCGGGCATCAGCGCGAGCTGCATGCGAGCGGGTCGCCGCGCGCTGGCGTCGAGCTCGAGCGTGAGCGGGTCGCGGAGATCCAGCGCGCGCGGATGCTGGGCGCGATGGTGGACCTGACGCGCGAGCGGGGCGCTGAGCGGGTGACGGTGGCGCACGTCGTCGGGCGCGCGGGGGTGTCGCGCCGGACCTTCTACGAGCTATTCGAGGATCGCGAAGCGTGCCTGCTGGAGGCGCTGGACGAGGCGCTGCGGCGGATCGAAGAGGCGGTGTTGCCGGCATACAGGCGCGAGCGCGGATGGAGCGCGCGGATCGGCGCCGGGCTGACCGCGATGCTCGAATGCTTCGACGCCGACCCCGCCACCGCGGCGCTGTGCGTGGTGGACTCCCTCGCCGCGGGCCCCGAGGCGCTGGAGCGCCGCGCGGGGGTGGTGGACGCGCTGGTGGGCGCGGTCGACCGCGGTCGCCGCGAGCCGGATGCCCCCAGCGGCCTCAACCGCGTCACCGCCGAGGGTGTGGTGGGCGCCGTGTTGGGCGTGCTTTACACCCGCCTGCGCGAGGCGGCGCCCAAGCCGCTGCTGCCGCTGCGCGGTCAGCTGATGAGCATGATCGTGCTGCCCTACCTCGGTCCCGAGGCGGCGGCCGCCGAGTTGGCCCGCCGCGCGCCACGCGCGCGCCGGCCGGCTGGCAACCAGGAGGACCCGCTGAAGCGGCTGGACATGCGCCTCACCTACCGCACGATGCGCGTGCTGGCTGCGGTGGCGGCCCAGCCGGGGCTCAACAACCGCCAGATCGCCCGCGACGCCGGCGTCGCCGACCAGGGCCAGATGTCGAAGCTGCTGACGCGCCTCGAGGGCCTCGGGCTGATCGCCAACGGCGGCGAGAGCCTCGTGCGCGGCGAGCCCAACATGTGGCGGCTGACCCAGCGCGGCGAGGAGCTCGAGCAGGCGATCCGCACCCGCGAGGAGCGCTGAAAGACCGCCCCGCACGCAGAACACTCTCTTACACGTGAAAGCGTACGCTGGACATTGGATCGCACCAGCGTCTATAATCGGGGAGCGCGACGGGATGGCGCGACGGGAGCGCTACGGTCTGCGAAGAGCATGTGCACACGGGTCTGGGGAGGTACCGATGAGTTCTACAGCTGGTGGTCGTGCCGCTCTCGCGGGCTCGTTCGCGGGCGCCGCGAGGCGCTATTGGCTGGGGGTCTTCCCGGGTGTCTGCACCGAGCGTCGCCGCCGCGAGGCACGGGCCCAGGAGATCCCCGATCAGATGCTGCGCCAGGTGGTGGTGGACGCGCTGCGCAAGTGGGGCAACATCGAGGGCGCCAGCGCCTTCGCGGCCTTTGCCCCCCGTCGCCACCGCGCGGCGGCCGCCCGCGCGATGGTGTGCTTCCAAGCGGCTTACAACTACCTGGACATGCTCACCGAGCTGCCCAACACCGACCCGGTGGCCAACGGTCGGCTGCTGCACCGCGCGCTGCTGGTGGCGTTGGACCCCGAGGCCGAGCACCTCGACTACTACGCCCACCACCATCTGCAAGAGGACGGCGGCTACCTCAGAGAGACGGTGGACGGCTGCCGCGCGGCGCTTGCGCAGCTGCCCTCCTACGCGACGGTCGCGCCCGCGGCGCTGCGCGCGGCGGAGCGGATCGTGGCCTTCCAGAGCTGCAACACCGGTGGGGTTCAGGGCGACTATCTCGCGCTCGAACGCTGGGCGCGCACGGCGACGCCGGCTGGTAGCGGTCTGCGCTGGTGGGAGACCGCGGCCTCCGGTGGGTCCTCGCTCGGGATCTACGCGCTGATCGCGGCGGCCGCGCAGACGCATGTCGAGCGGGGCGAGATCGAGGCGATCGAGGGCGCCT
>CAYNGQ010000066.1:0-2074 GCA_964396735.1 uncultured Solirubrobacteraceae bacterium
CACGTCCGGACAACCCTATTAAGCGACGGTGACCGCGACCGCCGAAGCTTGCACTGCGCTGCCGAGTGCCCGTTGGATGAACGCATGGAGCAAAGCGGTTGTGGCGGCGGTCATCCGACGGTCGGTGCTCACGGCCGTGGAGAGGGTCCAGCGCAGCCGGGGATCATCGACGGGGATGGCGCACAGGCCGTTGAGCATGTCGCCGCTGATCGCCGACTCCGGCGCCAGGGTCGTCGCGAATCCTTCACGGACGAGCCTGGCCATCAGCGAGTAGTTGGCGATCTCAAAAGCGGACTGAGTGGCGCCGAAGGCGGCATCGATGATGGTCCTGGTTCCCCAGCCAGGGGGCGGCCTCAGAATCGTCTCTTCCCGCAGATCCACCACGGCGACCGATGAACGCCCGCTCAGCGGGTGGTCCGGGTGGCAGACGAAAACCATTGACTCGCTGAGCAGCTGATGCAGCTCGATTCCACGTGGCTCATTCCCCCGCGGGCTCGCGGTCAGCGCGATGTCAAGCGATCCGTCGCGGACCGCCTGGACGAGCTCCGCGGATCCCCACTGCCGCAGCTTGATGACCACCTCGGGGTGCTTGTCGCGCACGTCCGCGAGCACGCTCGCAAGGTCGATCCTGCCGGTATGCAGCGTGCTTCCAAGGGTGACGGTCCCGCGGACCTGGCCGGAAACGGCCGCGACCTCGTCCCTGGCCGCCTGGACGGCGTCGAGGATCCGCTGGGCAGGACCTTGGAGGGCAGCCCCGTGCTCGGTCACAGCGAGCGGACTTACGTTCCTGTCGAACAGGGTTGCCCCAAGCTCCTTCTCCAGGCGGGCGATGGCGCACGACATCGCCGACTGGACGATGTGCACGTCACGGGCGGCGGCGGTGAAGCTGCCCGACTTGCAGCAGGCAAGGAAATAATCCAGGTCACGGATATCCACGAGGCAATGGTACGGACGAGCAAGATCATTAGCGCATGAATGCGATTCATCATCCTCAGCGATAGCAATCATCGGAGAAGATGGCGCCTTAGCGGCGATTTTGGTTCGTATCGAGGTAATTTCACTGAGAGGGGGGTCATCGGCTAATTTCGACAACTGGAGGTACGCCATGCGTGACTTCGATCTAGAGTTCAGCGAGTCCCGGTCGCTGGGTGCGACGTGGGCCCTTGACGGGCTGTGGAGCCGGCTGGGCATCGGCGAGACGATGCGCCGGGCGCTCGCGGACCGCAACCTGGACGAGTCGGCCGAGCGCGTGTTGTTCGCGCTGGTCGCGAACCGGGCCCTGGCCCCTTCGCCCAAGCTGGCTGCCCGCTGGGTCAGCGAGGACGTCACCATCAGCGGCCTTCCCGCCACCAGCGATGACGCCTGCTGCCAGGCGATGGACTGGCTGCCCGAGATCAAGGACGCCCTGGAGACCGAGGTCTTGGAGCGCGTCACCTACGTGCCCAACCAGGAGATGGACCTCCTCGTCTTCAACGCCGCGTCTCGCCTCGAGACGGATCGGCCACAGGTCGTGGGGGTGGCGGTTACCCGGCACGGCATCCCGGTCAGGGCCTGGAGCTGGTCGGGCGGTATCTCCGACTCGGCGCTAGTCCGGCAGGTACGGGACGACCTTGGGGCCTCGGCTCCGGCGCGGATCATGTGGGTCGCCAACCGCGGCTTCACTGCCGCGGGAAGCCGCCGCGACCTGCGGGTGGACGGCAGGAACCAGTACATCATCGGCGCGAAGCTGCGGCCCGGTTCCGCCGAGGCCGAGGCGGCCGTGGCGGCGACGAGGTACGGGGAGGACCACAGCCAGGAAGTCTCCGCCAACTTGCGCGTCATGGAGGTCCAGCTGGGCTCCGACGAGCGGTTCGTGCTCTGCCATGACCCAGAAGCCGCCGAGCGCGACGGCGCAATCCGGGGGCGCATGCTCGCCCACATCGAAGAACTCATCAGGGACACCGACACGCTCAGCTCGGATATGCGGAGGGAAAAACTGCGCGGGTTCACGGTCGCCAGGCACGGCCGCCACCGGTACCTGCGGGTTACGGCCGACGGGCAGTTCCGCGTCGATGCGAGCGTCGTCAGGGCCGAG
>CAYNGQ010000067.1:0-3284 GCA_964396735.1 uncultured Solirubrobacteraceae bacterium
TAGGGTGCGGGACGACCCGGACCTGTTGGCCCGGACTCGATGCCCGGCGGCCCTGTATATAGCCAGCCCTCAGGCCCGTAGCCAACCCCTCAGGCCCGCCGCCCGGACCCGCGCGGGACGCGGCCGCCGCCGGCGCCGGCCTCGGAGGCGGGGCCGCGGGCGGAGGCGATGCCGAGGACGCGCATCGCCTTGAGGCCGAGCGAGAGCTTTTCGCGGCCGTCGCTTGAGCCGACATCGAGGCCGCACAGCTCGCGGACGCGCTCGAGGCGGTAGCGGATCGTGTGACGGTGGGTGAACAGGCGCTGGGCGGTGCCCGCGACGTTGCCGTCGGCGTCGAGGAAGGTCTCCAGGGTGCGCACCAGCTCGGTCTCGTACTGCTCGTCATAGGCGACCAGCGGCTCGACGGTCTCGGCGTAGAAGCGCTGCAGCTCGCGGGGGTTGTCGCTCATCGTGGAGAGCAGCAGCCGATAGGCGCCGGTCTGCTCGAACGCCAGCGCGGGGTGGGCGGGATCGAATCCCCCACCGCCTCCGGCGGCGCTGCCCCCCCCGCCCTCGGCGACGTTGGCGGCGAGCAGCGCCTCGCTGGCGGCGCGCGGCAGGTCGGAGGGATCCTCGGCGATGCGGCTGCGCCCGACCGCGAAGGTGCTGCCGGGCAGGCCGGCCTGCAGCTCGCGCAGCACCGAATCGGCGGCGCGCGCCGCGACCGCCTCCTCGCCGCCGGGCACCAGCAGCAGCACTTCCGCGCCGGTCGCACCGCCGCCCAACCCGACCCAGCCCTCCGGGCCGGGGGTCCGGCCGCGCGCCGCGGGAGTGCCACCGGCCGTGGCGCCACCGGCAGCACGCGGCGGCACCCCCCCTCCCTCGCGCTCGGTGAGGGCGGCGATCGAGCGGCTCACCACGGCGCGGGCGCCACGCTCGGCGACCGCCCGCACGCGCGAGCGCCAGCCATCCTCGGTCGGCGCCTGGGGGTGGGCGCGCGCGACGATCATGCTGGCCCCGTCCTGGAGCTCGAGCGAGAGCTCGCGCCCGCGCGCCAGCAGCTCCTCGCTGTTGCTGAGCTCACGCGCGAGGATCGCGCGCAGAAAGTCGGCTGCGGCGTTCTCGGAGGCGCGGCCGGGTGCACGCACACGCTCGACCTCGGAGGCGATCATCGTCACCAGCAGCCGCTGCATCGAGGCGGAGGGCTCGGTGCGAGCTCGCACGTGCAGCGAGCCCACCACCGCGTCGGCCACCCGCAGCGGCAGGCTGCTCACACCGTCGCCGCCCGCGAGCAGCGAGCGCTCCTCCGCCGGCGAGCGCGCCGCCACCGCCAGCGTGCCCCCCTGCGCGTCGGTGACGGCGAGGCTGGCGTCGAGCGCGCGCGCGGCGGCACGCACGACCTCGGGCAGCCCGGCGCCCGACTCGACCGCCTCGGTGACGGCGTCGAGAGAGGAGAGCTCAGCCACGGGCTACTAGACCCAGAAGTAGACGACGGCAAGCCCGCCGGCCACGCCGATGCCGACGAGTACCCCGAGCACGTACAGCGAGAGGACGCTCGCCGCCACGCGCTCCCAGATGCGCGAGTAGGCCGACCATGCGGGAGCGAGGATCAGGCCGACGAACAGCGCCAGGCTGAACACCGCCGCACAGGCGGCGATGAGGTAGGTGACGTCGGTTTCGGTCATCGGGCTTCTAATTGTTACCTACGGCGCGGCCCACCGCAGGCACGACTACCCCGCCGGTAAGCTGGTCGCAGGAGTCACACCGGCAAAGCGCATCCCCACGGCGTCCGCGGCGAGCGGCGCGGGCACGCGCTCGGCGAGCGCGCGGCTGGCCGCGCGGGCGCGGGCGGGGCCGCGAGACCCGGCGAACAGCCCCAGCACGGTGGGGCCGGAGCCGCTCACCAGCGCCGCATCGGCATCCGTCTCACGGACTTCGACGAGGGCGGCGTCGATCTCCGGGCAGAGCGCGCGGGCGGCGCCTTCGAGGTCGTTGTGCAGGAGCTCCGCGGGCGGTAGCGGGGAGCCGTCGGCGAGCGCATCGACAAGCGCGCGGTGAGCATCCTCGAGCTCCGCCTGCCCCCGCAAGAGGCCAATGCGGTCGACCTGCGCATACACGGCGGCGGTGGAGAGCGCATGCGCGATCGGCAGCACGAGCACCCCCAGAGGAACGATCGGATCGGGCAGCGCCTCCAGCTCCTCCCCGGCCCCGCGGGCCAGCCACCGCCCGGGGCGCACCTGAGCTGGCACGTCGGCGCCGAGCGTGCGGGCAATCTCTTCGAGGAGAGCGTGGTCGCCCAACCCCGACGCGGCAGCGGCGAGGCGCAATGCGGCGGCGGCGTCGCCCGAGCCGCCGCCCAAGCCGGCGGCGACCGGTGTGCGCTTGACGATGTGCAGTCGCAGCGGCGGCACATCCCAGCCGGTGGCAGCCCGAAAGGCGGCGAGCGCGGCGGCGGCGAGGTTCTCGGCGGGCGGGGGGGGCGGGTCCCCCAAACCCGGACATACCACAACGTCGCCGCTCACCTCGGGATCGGGTGCGGCCTGCAGCGTAAGCTCGTCCGCCAGCGAGATCGACTGCATTACGGTCGTCAGCTCGTGACGGCCGTCGGCGCGGGCGGGGCCCACGAAGAGGCCGAGGTTGATCTTCGCGGGGGCCAGTGCATGGAGTGGCAGGGGGTTCACAGACCCAAGGCCCCCGCCAGCGCCACGAACTCTTGTGGAGACAGCCGCTCGGCGCGCACATCCAGCGGGAGCCCGATGCTCGTCAGCGCCGTGCGCACCTGCTCGCGCCCCACCACGCCGGCCAGCCCCAGCGAACGCGCAAGCGCCTTGCGCCGGTGGGCGAAGGCGCCGGCGACGAGCGCGCGCAACGCGGGGGTGGCGGCGGGCCCAATGCGGGTCAGCTCGACCAGCACCGAATCCACGTTGGGCACAGGATGAAAGACAGTGCGGGGGATCGCCCGGGCAACACGCACACGGCAGGCAAGCTGGGCGAGCACCGAGGGCACCCCGTAGTCGCGGCCACCCGGATCGGCGGCCAAGCGCTCGCCGACCTCGCGCTGCACCATCGCCACCCAGCGGACAACCGTGGGCAGCTCCGCGATCGTCCGCAGCAGCGCGGTGGCGGCGACGCCGTAGGGGAGATTGGCGACGACCTTCGCGGGAGCGGGTCGCATCCCGGCGAGATCCACCGTCAGCGCGTCACCCCAGTGGAGCGCGACGTTGGTGAAATGCGCAACAGCGTCATTCAACGGGTCACAAAGACGCTCGTCGATCTCAACCACGTGCACGTAGGCAGCGCGCGCG
>CAYNGQ010000068.1:0-3000 GCA_964396735.1 uncultured Solirubrobacteraceae bacterium
GCTGCGATCATGGGTGACGAAGATGATGCTGCCAGCGAACTGCTTGAGGAAGTTCTCCAGCCAGCCGATCGCCTCGATGTCGAGGTGGTTGGTCGGCTCGTCCAGCAGCAGCACGTCCGCGTTCGTCGCCAGCGCCCGCGCCAGCGACGCGCGCGTCAGTTGCCCGCCGGAGAAGGTGTCCAGCGGACGCTCCAGGTCCTGCTCGGCGAAGCCCAGCCCCCGCGTCATCACGGTCGCGCGGTCGCGCCACAGGTAGCCGCCCAGCGCCTCCAGCCGCGCCTGCGCGCGGGCGTAGCGGTCGAGCAGCACTTCGTTTTCCCGGGTCCGCCCGTCGTCGGACCCGTTCCCGGGGGAATCGTTGGCGCCCGGGGTGGGTGGGGCTTCCATCCTCCGCTCCAGCTCCGCCAGCTCCGCCTCCGCGGCCAGCTCCTGCGCGCAGCCGGAGAGCACGTAATCGCGCAGGGCCACCCCGCGCTCGCGCGGCGGGCGCTGGTCGTGCAGCGCCACGCGGGCGCCCTTCTGCAAGCTGAGCTCGCCTTTGTCGATCGACTGCTCCCCCGAGAGCATCCGCAGCAGCGTCGTCTTGCCGGCGCCGTTGCGCCCGGCGATCGTCATTCGCTCGCGCCGCTCCAGCTTGAACGACACCCCGCGCAGCAGCGGTTTGCCGGCGATCTCCTTGTGGAGGTCCGATGCGATCAGCACAGCCATGTCGATCGCCCATGGTAGGCGGGCGGCGGTATCCGGTTGGCCGGCCCGTCGCCGCCGGCGGTCGGCGGGCGAGAGCGCGCCGCCCGGCCGAGCGCTCCGGTACCATGCCACCGTCATATGCGCCGCCTGCTCTGGAGCCTCCCCACCGGCATCGTCCTGCTGCTGCTCGCCGCCCCGGCGGCGCTCGCGGCGAACAACGGGCGCGGCTTCTACGGGGCGACCGACGACAAGGTGGTGACCACCGCCGGGTTCATCCTGATCGTCTTCTTCCCGACCTTCATCCTGCTGGCGAGCCTGCTGCAGAAACACCTGGAAAAGCGCAAAGACGCGCGCGTCGCCGCGGCGCGCTCGCACCGCGACGGAGACCGCTTCAGCGGCGGCTGGTAGTTGGGCGGGCGGGCTCCGATCTCATACGAGCGCCGCGGCTCCGCGGCGCTGCTGACGATCGACCGCCAGGAGCGGCGCAACGCCGTCGACGGTCCCACCGCCGTCGCGCTGCACGAGGCCTACCTGCGCTTCGAAGCCGACGAGCAGGCGCGCGTGCTGGTGCTCACCGGCGCCGGCGGCGTCTCCTTCTGCGCCGGCGCCGACCTGAAGGCGCTCGAGTCCTTCGGCGGGCGCCTGACCGCGCCCGAGGGTCCGATGGGCTTCACCCGCCTCACGCCGCTGAAGCCGACGATCGCCGCGATCTCCGGCTTCGCGCTCGCCGGCGGCCTCGAGCTGGCGCTGTGGTGCGACCTGCGGATCGCCACCGAGGACTCGCGCCTCGGCTTCCCCGAGCGTCGCTGGGGCGTGCCGCTGATCGACGGCGGCACGCAGCGCCTGCCGCGGATCGTAGGCCTCGGCCGGGCGCTCGACATGATCCTCACCGGGCGCATCATGGACGCCGCCGAGGCCCTTGCGATCGGGCTCGTCACCGAGGTGGTCCCCCCCGGCCGCCACCTCGACCGCGCGCTGGATCTGGCCGAGGGCCTCGCCCGCTTCCCGCAGCGCACGATGCTCGCCGACCGCAGCGCCGCGATCCACGGCCTCGGAATGCCGCTCCCCGACGGCCTCGCCCTGGAGTCCCGGGCCGGCCCGGACGTGTTCGAGGACGCGATCCGCGGCGCCGCGCGCTTCGCCGGGGGCGAGGGCCGCGGCGGGGCTGGGGCTGGGGCTTAGAACGGCTTTCAAAAAGACCGGCACGCCAGGATACGTCCCTGGACACACTGCACTGGATCGCCACGGTCCGTCTTGCCCGTGCTACCAGCACGGGCTGCGCCGGCCCGCGGCGCCCAGCTTGGTCCAGGAACGCCCCGGTCGCACCGTCTATTTTGAAAGACGTTCTTAGGGATCATCCACGCGGCGCGCCTGCGCCCGTCGGTCGTTGACGCCGGGCCTCCATGCCCGGCGACCGCGGCCGCCACGTCCTGCCCGGCGACCGCGCGGCCGCCACGTCGCGCGGACTAATGCTAGAATCACGCATCATGAATCAGACACGGAGGACAACCGTCGCCGCCAAGCGCTCCTCCCTCGACACCCTGGAGGCCGAGGCTCACAGGCGTGGTGTGGCGCTCACCGTGGTTTTGGCTGAGGCCGTCGATGAGAAGGCGGCATCGCTGCATCGCGTTCGCCGGCCGCGATTGGGGATCGGGCGCTCGACTGACGGGCTCTCCGCGGCCCAGGTGACGGCGGCGCCGGTGGCCGAGCCACCGTCGTAGGTGCCGCTCATACTCGACACCGGTCCGCTGCTGGCCGCGCTTGACGCGGCGGACCCCGACCACGCCCGCTGCGCCAAGCTCCTGAGCGAGGCGAGCGAGGATCTTGTCGTTCCCACCCTCGTGCTCGCGGAGCTCGACTACTGGTGTCACCGGCGCCTCGGCGTCGACGTCTGGCTCACCTTCCTCGACGACCTCCTCATGGGCGTCTACCGGCCCGAGCACCCCACCACCGGCGACCTGCAGCGCTGCCGTGAGCTTCAATCCCAGGACAAGGACCAGCCGCTTGGCGTCGTCGACGCCAGCGTGCTCTCGCTGGTCGAGCGACTTGGCGAGGACAGGCTCGCAACGCTCGACCACCGCCATTTCGCCACCGTGCGCCCGGCGCACGTCGACGCGCTCGCGCTGCTGCCGGCATAGCCCCCGCGCTCGCTACCCCGCGGGCGCGGCCTGCCGGCGGATCATGCGCTCGATCTCCACGCCCTTGTCAAGTCCCTGGCGTCACAGGCTCCCGCGCGGGACGATCCAGCGAGTGGGTTGGCCGGTGATCGCGGCGATGCGGTCGAAGTCCTCGTCGTAGTGGAGCAGCTCGACG
>CAYNGQ010000069.1:0-2171 GCA_964396735.1 uncultured Solirubrobacteraceae bacterium
CGCCGCCGCGAACGACTTGCAGCGCCCGTCGGGGGCCAGGTTGCGCTGGCGGCTGAACTGCGTGAAGACGCCCGGCGTCGCCAGCACCGTCACGCCGCCCGCCAGCGCCAGCGAGCACTCGCAGGCGCGCAGCGAGGCACACGCCAGGTGCAGCGCCACCAGCGAGGAGGAGCAGGCCGTGTCGACCGTCACCGCCGGGCCCTCCAAGCCGAAGGTGTAGGAGACCCTCCCCGACAGCACGCTGGCGCTGTTGCCGGTCCCGAGGTACCCCTCCAGCTCAGCGGGGAGGGTGTTCAGCACGGTCGAGTAGTCGTGGTACATCTGCCCCGCAAACACCCCCGTGCGGCTGCCGCGCAGCGCGGCGGCGTCGATGCCGCCGTCCTCCAGCGCCTCCCACACCGCTTCCAGCAGCAGCCGCTGGTGGGGATCCATCGCGACCGCCTCGCGCGGGCCGATCCCGAAGAAGCCGGCGTCGAACTCGGCCGCGTCGTGGACGAAGCCGCCCTCGCGCGCGTAGCTGGTGCCCGGCCGCTCGCCGTCGGGGTCATACAGCGCGTCGAGGTCCCAGCCGCGGTCGGCCGGGAAGCCCGAGATCGCGTCGACGCCGCCTGCTACCAGCTCCCACAGCTGCTCGGGCGTGCTCACACCACCCGGGTAGCGGCAGCTCATGCCGACGATCGCGATCGGCTCGCGCTCGCGCTCGGCGATCGCGCCCAGGCGCCGGCGCGCCTTGCGCAGGTCGAGCGTGACCCGCTCGAGGTACTCGCGCAGCTTCTGCTCGGAGGTCTCAGGCGCCATCGATCGACTCCTCGTCGAGTTCGCGCTCGATCAGCTCGAACAGCTCCTCGTCGCTCGCCTCTGCGAGATCGGCCCCGTCATCGACATCTTCAGGCTCCGACACAGCCGCCGCCACGTGCTCGCCCACACCGCCAAGCAGCGTCAGCAGACGCTCGGCGAGCGCGCTGACGGTCGGGAAGTTGAAGATCAACGTCGCCGGCAGCCGCAGCCCGCTCTCGAAGGCGAGGCGATTGCGCAGCTCGACCGCCGCCAGCGAGTCGAAGCCGAGCTCTTTGAAGATGCGCTCGGGGTCGATCGCCGCCGCCGAGGAGTGCCCCAGCACGAGCGCCACCTCGCGGCGCACGAGCTCCAGCACCGCCGCCGAACGCTGCTCCTCGGGGAGATCGCGCAGGCGCTTGCGCAGGCCGCCCGCCCCTTCCTGCGGGGCGCGGTGCGCGGGCGCGCGCACCAGCGCCCGCAGCAGCGCCGGCAGCGCGCCGCTCCTGGCCCGCGCCCGCAGCGCGGCGAGGTCGAAACCGACCGGCAGGACGGTCGCGAGGTCGAGCCCGCGCGTGGCATCGAGCAGTTCCAGTCCGCGCTCGGCCGAGAGCTCCACGACGCCCGCGCGCGCCATCCGCGAGCGGTCGGCCTCGCCGAGCTCGCCCGTCATCCCTGCCGCCGCGGCCCGCGATCCCGCCGCTGCGGGCCGCGATCCACCCGCCGCGCTCGGCGATCCGCCCGCCGCGGCCCACGGTCCCCACCCCAGCGCGATCCCGGCCAGGCCCCGCGCCCGGCGCTCGGCCGCGAGCGCCTCCAGGCAACTGTTGGCCGCCGCGTAGTTGCCCTGGCCGGGGGCCCCGAACGTCGCCGCCCCGGAGGAGAACAGCACGAACGACGAAAGGTCGAGGTCGGCGCTCAGCTCGTGCAGGTGCAGCGCCCCGTCGAGCTTCGGCGCCAGCACCCGGTCGAGCGCCTCGGGCGTCAACGTCTCGATCGTGCCATCCTCGAGCACCCCCGCCGCGTGCACGACCCCGCCCAGCGGCCGCTGTGCCGGGAGCGCATCGAGCACAGCTCGCAGCTGCTCGCGGTCGGCGACGTCGCACTGCGCGACCGTCACCGCCGCGCCCAACTCGGAGAGCTCGCGCTCCAGCTCGCGCGCGCCGTCGGCCTCGATCCCGCGGCGGCTGGTCAGCACCACGCTGCGCACGCCGTGCGCGCCCACCAGGTGCCGCGCCACCAGCCCGCCCAGCAGGCCGGTGCCGCCGGTGATCAGCACCGTGCGCTCGGGGTCCCACGTCGAGCCATCATCCAGCTCCGCGTGCGGCGTGACGTGCGCGAGCCGAGGTGCGTACGCCCGACCGGCGCGGATCGCCAGCTGGGGCTCGCCGGCCGCA
>CAYNGQ010000070.1:0-5011 GCA_964396735.1 uncultured Solirubrobacteraceae bacterium
TCGGTCTTTTCCGGCGGTAGCGTGCCACCGGCGGTCCACGGCGAGCCTTCTTTGCCAGCCTTTCCTTCTTTACCCGGCTTGCCTTCTCTACCTTCTTTGCCTTCCGGGCCCTGCGGGCCCGTCGCGCCGGTTTCGCCCTTGACGCCCTGCCCACCCGCAGGGCCAGCCGACCCCGCCGCCCCATTGGCTCCCGCGGGCCCGGTCTTGCCCTTCAATGAGCTGAGCACACTCGGCTTGATCTGCTTCGTCGAGGTGATCAGATAGTGACCGGCCGCCAGCGCCCCACCCGACATCGAGAAGAACAACGCCAGCGTGACCCCGACGTTCGTATAAGTGAGCCGCCTACGCAAAGCTGAGAACATGCGCTATCCCTCCTTCGGGAAGTCGATGACGACGCACCCAGGAAGGCGCGCACGGAGATGACAACGGCCGCACCGAGTCGGCGGCGGCAAACCTCGCCTCCGCGCGCGCGGGTGACCCTACCCGCGCGGGGGACGCTGCGAAACGGCGCAAACGCGCCCAGTGAGAAGCCTCGGGACTTAGACCCCTAGCCGAAGAGAGAGAGAGAGAGAGAGAGATGCGACAGCGCCAAGCTGGCGCATCTAGCATCACTCAATTCCGGGGGTGCAATGACCCCTATCACGCTGATCCCTCTCAAAGACACGCGAAAACCAACTCCCTCACCGAAATGACCCGGCCCCTCTCCCAAGCAGACCCTTGTCAGTACATCTGAAGGCCGGCCAAACAGGCGCCAGGCCCAAACCCGATCCTATGTTTGAAAACAGTGCCCTGCGCCTTTACTGGGGACACATGACGAGGCCACTATAGACACTTCAGACGGTGTTGTCAAGTGCTGGGGTCAGCCTACGGGTCCGTGAAGATCCGATGCGTGCCGATCCGGCGCCAGCGCACGGCCGGCTCGCCGTCGATCTCGGCCCACTCCCAGGTGGCGCGGCCATCGGGGTGATCCATGCTCCAGGTCATCTCCCACACGCCGCTCTTCCCCTGCACCTTCTTGACGCGCAGACCCGGAGGCCACGGATTCGCCTCGCCCGCCGCCGCTCGTTCGGCCGCCGGCTGAAAGACCTTCGTGATCAGCCGCCGCGCGATCTCACGATGGCTGCGGGGGAGCGCCCAATAGTCACGCGCGAAGCGCGGGCGCTGGTCAAACTTCACGACCGCTCGGCACCCTCGGCTTCGTGCAGGCGTGCCTCGCGCTCGAGCGTGTCGAACATCTCCTCCGCGCTGTCGAACGTGCGCCCCTCCCCGCGAGCGATCTCCTCATCCACTTCGCGTTCCCCAGCCTGCCACTCCTCGGTCCAGTACCAAGCCTGATCGGCCGGGATCGTGATGACGGGGATCAGCTCGATCACGCCGTCCTCGCGCAGACGCGCCTCCACCTGGCTGTCCGGGCGGTCCAGTCGAGCGGCCTTCCTGAGCGCCGCCGGCAGCGTGATCGTGCCGCGCTCTCGCACCTTGATCGTCATATCGCCACTATACCGCAATGCAGAGATTCCGCATTGCCGCGGCAGCGACACAGGCCTATAGCGGCGGATCGTCCGTTCGATCTCCGCGCCCTTGTCAAGTCCCTGGCGTCACAAGCTCCCGCGCGGGACGATCCAGCGCGTGGGCTGACCGGTGATCGCGGCGATGCGGTCGAAGTCCTCGTCGTAGTGGAGCAGCTCGACGCCGGCTGACTCCGCCGCGGCGGCAATCAGCAGGTCCGCGTGGCCGACGGAGCGTTGGTGGGCGCCGCCTTGGTGGGCCGTTTCACCATAGGCACCCTCGCATGTATTGGGCCCATCTCAAGGGCCATACGAGAATTGTAATAGTGTGTGCACAAACTTGGCACACTCCGGGCACATAAGTCACGAAAGCCCGCTTTGGCTCCCGCCGCGACGCACTCAAGAGTGGAAACGCTCAGACCTCGGCGGGCGCGGCCTGGCGGCGGATCGTCCGCTCGATCTCCTGGCCTTTGGTGGTGAGCCGCCACTCGTTCGGCTCCCCGCGCGCGGGGCCGCCCGCGCCGGCGTTTTCGATCAGCCCAAGGTGCTCCAGGCGCGCGAGCAGCTTCGAGATCTGACCCTGGTCGGCGACGCCGGCCGCTTCGGCCACGCGGCGGTTGCTGGGACCGCGGCCATCGGCGACCAGCTCACCGATCGCCAGCAGCACCCTGACCGTGCGGTAGGTGAGACGCATGTCGAGCTCGCGCAGCGGTTCGCCGCTCGGAGCCGCCACGCGCCGGCGGCGGGGCGCGGGCCTGGCGGTCTCGCGCGCCGCCGCTGCCTGGCCAAGGTACGGCAGCACGATCATCCCCACCAGCGGGCCGAGCAGGGCCACCATCGGCTGCGCACCGCCCCCGCGCGCGCCGGCCGCCCCGGATCCGTTCGTCCGGGCGTCGCCGGCGGCGAGCCGCGCGTGCAGCACCGCGAGGACCGCGCCGACGACGCCCTCGGCCGTCAGCCGCGTCGGCTTCGCGGCCCCTTTCGCCTCGCCGCGACCCTCGTGCACCGCGTCGATCAGCGCCCGCACGACCTGCGTGCGGCACTCCAGCGCGACCGGGCCCGCGCCAAGCGCGTCGACGATGCACAGCGCGCCCATCCCCGGCTCGTCGTCGAGATACTCCAGCAGCGCGGCAAGGCCGGCACGGATCCGCTCCCGCCACGACCCCGCGCCATCGAACGCCGGGACCACACGCCACGCGCCCCGCTCGACCGCCTGGTCGAACGCCGCAAGGAAGCAATCCTCGCGGTCATCGAACAGTTCGTAGAACGTGCGCCGCGAGACACCGGAGCGGGCAACCACGTGCGCGACCGTCACACCGCCGACGCCACGCTCCCCGGCGACCTCCACCAGCGCCGCGATCATCCGCGCGCGCTGGATCTCCGCGACGCCGCCGCGGCCACCGCCACGGTCCACGTCGGCGTGGGCCGGGCGGCGGGCCAGCGGGACGCCACGGCAAGCCCCGCCGTCTCGGCCGTTGGAGGCCACCGCAATCGCCTGGCTTCCGCCGCCCGGGCCCTCGCCGACTACCGGTAGGCCTCTAACCCTTCTTCTTCTTCTTGGCGGCGCGCCTGCGCTTGCCATGTCCATGCCCACCCTTCCGCTTCTTCTTGTGGCCAGCCTTCTTCACCTTCGGGCAGCCCGCGACTGAGATCTTCGTGCTCTGATCCAGCACCAACCCGTTCTGCCCCACCATTTCCGTCGGCATCACAAGGCTCCCCTTGCAGAGATTCCCGTTCGCCGTCAACGCCGGATATTCACGCTCCGGGAACGTCAATTCGAACAAGGAGAACGGGACATCCGGGACGGTGCTGAACGTCGCGCTCGTGATCCCCTGTTTGCTGATGAACGTTTCCCCGTGCACATCCACCTGGATCCCGTTTTCCCCCGACAGCACCATGATCAGTTCCGGGTACTTCGCGCCACCATGGGAGACGAAGTACGCCGGACCCGTCAACGGGTTCGCGAGGATCGGCGTTGAGACCTTGACCGACCCGACCTGCGAGGAGACCGGACAGTCGCTCGGGTCTTCCCCGAACACCTTTTCGGTGCACGCCTTCTGCAGCGTTTTCAATGGCGACGGCAACTGTTTCGGCAGCGAGACCTTGACCCTGGCGACGTTCGCCTCCTTCCCCGGACCCTGTTCCTCCGGCAGCGCCAGCGTCACGTGCAGGCTCGCTCCGTCGATCCTCGAGGTATGCGCCGAAGTCGACGCCTTGAACACCGGCTTGAACCCAAGGCTCGAGCAGTCGGCCGCCTGGAACGGGCTTGAGACCGTGACGGGGACCTGGTCGGCGGGGATCGCGTAGTCCGCGCCCGCGCCCGTGATCGTGTCCGTGACCCCCAGCGGGTCGCAGTTCGTCGGGTTGATCATGAACTTTTCCCGGTCGATATACGCCCGGATTTCACGGACATGGACGACGATCCCGTCGATGATGTGCGGGATCGGATCCGACGTTTCCCCATCCACTTCGACCTGCGCGGTCGTCTGGTTGATCCGCAACGTGAACTGGATCACGACCGTCCCCAGGTCAAACGGGCCGACCTTCGCCGCCGTGATCGACACCACGGAGAGCCCCGCGCCGTGGTAGGCGCCCGCGAGGTACACCTTGCCGGTGGCCTGCGCGAGCACCGTGCCGACGCCGGCGCTGACGATCGTATGCCCGATTTCGCTCGCAGCCGGACACGACGGGTGTTCGAGCTCTTCCGCGCCGGTCACATGCCGCGAGGCTTCGATATCGGCCTGCGGACAGAGCGGGATCCCCGCGAGTTTCCCCGTGATCCCTGGTGGGAACACGGTCGAGAACCGCGTGAGCTCCTGTTCGCCGTCTTCGCGGATGATCCGCAGATAGAACGGGCTGTAGGAGCCCGCGTCGTTGTCCTGGGTGCCGGAGACGACCTTCGGCGCGAACGGTGGCGTGCCGCCGGAGGGGCAGGGGCCGCTGTTGACGCCGCTGGTGATTTCGAACTGCGAGGTCAACAGGTGTTCCTGCAGCGGCACAGACCACGGGTTCAGCGCCGCCTGCGCCGTGAACAGCCCACACGTGGGCGGCGTCACGAGCGGCGAGGTCGCGCCCTGATGGAACGTGAACACGAGATCGGAGATCGGCAACTGCGGGCTTTCTTCAAAGACCGTCGTGATCTGCCCCGTTTCCGGATTCAATTCCACACGACCCGCAGCCGTCACGATCAACCCTCGGTCCGGGATCCGAGCAACGACATACACCGCGACAAGCGAATCGAACTTATTTTCATACGGCTTCGCGAGATACAGCGAACCCACGACTTCTTCGGCGATAGCGGGCGAACGCGAGTGGATCGTCCCCAGCTTCGATTCCCGCGGACACCCCTTCCCCGCTTCCGGTTCCAAAGTTTCGCCTTCGTAGGCGAACTCCGCCTCGGTGCACGCCTGCAGCCCAGCCCCCGCGGAAGGGTTCAGCGTCATCCCCTCGGGGAGCACGACCTTGACGTCATCGTAGGGGGAGGCGACGTCACCGTAGGCGTTTTC
>CAYNGQ010000071.1:0-7742 GCA_964396735.1 uncultured Solirubrobacteraceae bacterium
GGAGGCCGATCGGCTGGTGGCCGGCTACGGCGGCTGGCACGGACCGTGGGTGGCGACATGACCCTCTCCATCTGCCACCCACCGCGCGGACGCGGGGCACGGAGGCCCCGCGTTCACGGCCCCGGCGCACACGAGGCCCGCGTGGACGACTCCCAAAAAACATCTCCCAAAGCGACCCCCTGGTGATTGTGGTATGAGCGACACCGCCCCTCAGAGCGCCGCCGCGCCCTCACCGTTCCCTCCGATCGCCGACTACGCGTTCCTCTCGGACTGCCACACCGGCGCGCTCGTCGCGCCCGACGGGGCGATCGACTGGCTGTGCGTGCCCCGCTTCGACGCGCCCTCGGTGTTCGGGACGCTGCTCGACCGCGAGGCCGGGGCGTTCCGGTTTGGGCCGTTCGGGATCAACGTGCCCACCGCGCGCGTGTACGAGCCCGGCACCAATACGCTGCTGACGACGTGGACGACGTCGAGCGGGTGGGTCGCGGTGCGTGACGCCCTCACCCTCGGGCCGCGCCGCGGCGTGGACATCGTCACGCCCCACACACGGCCCCCCACCGACGAAGACGCCGAGCACCTGCTCGTGCGGGTTGCGTTCTGCATCGAGGGCGAAGTCGAGGTCGAGCTCACCTGCGAACCGGTCTTCGACTACGGGCGCGTCCCCGCCGAGTGGACCGTCGCCGAGGACGGCCACCAGGCCGATGCCTCCGGCGCCGGGCTGACGATCCGCCTGCACACCGACATGGCGCTCGGCGTCGAGGGCGACTGGGTCAGGGCCCGCCACGTGCTCAAACAGGGCGAGCAGATCTTCTGCTCCCTCTCCTGGGGTGGGCACCTGGAAGGGCCCGCCGACGTCGACGACGCCAACGCCCGCCTCGCCACCACCGGTCGCTACTGGCGCGACTGGCTCAGCCGCGCCCGACTGCCCGACCACCGCTGGCGCGAGCCGATCCAGCGCTCGGCGCTGACGATCAAGGGCCTCAGCTACATGCCCACGGGCGCCACGGTCGCGGCGCTCACCACCTCGCTGCCCGAGACCCCCGGCGGCGAGCGCAACTGGGACTACCGCTACACCTGGCTGCGCGACTCCACCTTCACGCTGCAGGCGCTGCACTACCTCAACCTCGACTGGGAGGCTCAGGAGTTCATGCAGTTCGTCGCCGACTTGGAGTGCAACGAGGACGGGGCGCTGCAGATCATGTACGGGATCGACGGGCGGCGCGATTTGACGGAGTCCACCCGCGACGATCTCTCCGGCTACGCGGGGGCGAGCCCCGTGCGGGTCGGCAACGGCGCCTTCGACCAGCGCCAGAACGACGTCTTCGGGTCCGCCCTCGATTCGATCTTCCTGCACTCCCGCCGCTCCCAGCGCCTGCCCCGGCGCCTGTGGCCGATCGTCGAGGCCCAGGCCGAATGCGCCACCCGCGTGTGGGGCGAACCCGATCAGGGCATCTGGGAGGCCCGCGGCGCGCCCCAGCACTACGTCTCCTCGAAGCTCATGTGCTGGGTCGCGATGGATCGCGCCGCCAAGCTCGCCGCGATGCGCGGCGACACCAAGCGCCAGGAGTCCTGGGGCGCCACCGCCGAGGAGATCCGCGCCGACATCCTCGCCCACGGGCTCACCAAGGACGGCGTCCTGCGCCAGCACTACGACACTGACGCGCTCGACGCCTCCACGCTGCTGGCCGCGATCTTCGGCTTCCTCCCCCCCGGCGACGAGCGCCTGAAGGCCTCCGTGCTCGCGATCGCCGACGATCTGACCGAGGACGGCTTCGTGCTGCGCTACCGCACCGGCGAGACCGACGACGGCATGTCCGGCAAGGAGGGCTCGTTCCTGATCTGCTCGTTCTGGCTGGTCTCGGCGCTGGCGATCGTCGGCGAGGAACAGCGCGCGCGCGACTTGATGGAACGGCTGCTGCGCGTCGCCTCGCCGCTCGGGCTGTACGCCGAGGAGTTCGACACCTCCACCGGCCGGCACCTCGGGAACTTCCCCCAGGCCTTCTCGCATCTCGCCCTGATCGAGGCCGCCTCGCGCATCATCCTCGCCGAGCGCCTCGCGGAGCTCTCGTGATGGACTCCTACGACGTCATCATCATCGGCACCGGCGCCGGCGGGGGCACGCTCGCGCGCCACCTCGCGCCGTCGGGCAAGCGCATCCTGCTGCTCGAGCGCGGCGATTGGCTGCCGCGCGAGCCCTCCAACTGGTCGGCCGCCGACGTGTTCGTCGAGAACCGCTACGTCTCCCCCGACACCTGGTATGACGGCGCCGGTAAGCCCTTCCAGCCGCAGGTCCACTACTACGTCGGCGGCGCCACCAAGCTGTACGGCGCCGCGCTCTACCGGATGCGCAAAGAGGACTTCGGCGAGCTGCGCCACCACGGCGGCGTCTCCCCCGCCTGGCCGATCCCCTACGAGGAGATGGAGCCCCACTACACGAAGGCCGAGCAGCTCTACGAAGTACACGGCGCGCGCGGCGAGGACCCCACCGAACCGCCCGCGAGCGCGCCCTACCCCCACCCCGCCGTGTCGCACGAGCCGCGCATCGCGCAGCTCGCCGAGGACTTCACCGCGGCTGGCCTGCACCCCTTCCACGCCCCGTGCGGGGTGATGCTGCGTGAGGACAACATGCCCTACAGCGCCTGCGTGCGCTGCTCGACCTGCGACGGCTTCCCCTGCCTCGTGCACGCCAAGTCGGACGCCGAGGTGCTCGGCGTGCGGCCCGCGCTCGAGCACCCCAACGTCACGCTGCTCACCGGCGCCACCGTCATGGAGCTGCGCACCAACGCCGCCGGGAGCGCCATCACCGAGGTGGTGGTGGAGCGCGCGCGGAATGGGAATGCCCTGGGCGAGAGGAGCAGAACGGGCGGTGAGGGCGACCAGAGCGGCAGCGGGATCACAGACGGTGGGAGCGGAGCCGGCGAGGCCGAGCGCGAGAACTACACCGCCGACATCGTCGTCGTCTCCTGCGGCGCGGCCAACACCGCGAAGTTGCTGCTGCGCTCCGCCACCGACAAGCACCCGGGCGGCCTCGCCAACGGCTCCGACCAAGTGGGGCGCAACTACATGTTCCACAACAGCCAAGCGGTGCTGGCGATCTCCAAAGAACCCAACCCGACCGTCTTCCAGAAGACGCTCGGCGTCAACGACTACTACTTCGCCTCCGACGCCTGGGAGTTCCCGATGGGCAACATCCAGATGGTGGGCAAGTCGGTGCCCGACATGTACCGAGGCGAGCAGCCCCTCATGACCAGGCTCGCCCCCACCGTCTCCCTGAAGGACATCGCCACCCACGCGGTCGACTTCTGGCTCTCAACCGAGGATCTCCCCCGGCCCGACAACCGCGTCACCATCGATCGCGACGGCAAGCTGACGCTCGCTTACTCCCCCTCCAACGACCACGCCCGCGACCGGCTGCTGGAGCAGCTGCGCTCGCTGCTCGGGCACCTCGGCATGCACGAGCACCACCTGATCCCCAGGTGGGCCTACCTCGAGAACAAGATCCCCGTCGCCGGAGTCGCCCACCAGGCCGGCACCTGCCGCTTCGGCGCGGATCCCGCGACCTCGGTGCTCGACACCGACTGCCGCGCGCACGAGCTCGACAATCTCTACGTGGTCGACACCAGCTTCTTTCCCTCCATCTCCGCCGTCAACCCGGCGCTGACGGCGATGGCCAACGCCGTGCGCGTCGGCGACCACCTGCTCGAGCGGTTGGGGGCCGACTCCGGGTGAGACGGGTGGTGATCGTCGGCGGCGGCGGCTTCGGCGGGCTCACCGCCGCGCGCGAGCTGCGCGATGCCGACGACGTTGAGGTGACGGTCGTCGATCGCATGCACCACCACCTCTTCCAGCCGCTGCTCTACCAGGTCGGCTGCGGCGGTTTGGCGGCCGGTGAGATCGCGCCGCCGATCCGCGCCGTGCTACGCCGCCGCCACGCCAACGTGAAGGTGCTGATGGCGCAGGCCACCGGCCTCGATCCCGAGCGGCGGCGGCTGGAGCTGGACGGTGGCGAGCAGCTGGAGTACGACAGCCTGATCGTGGCGTGCGGCGCGCGCACCTCCTACTTCGGCCACGACGAATGGCGCGCGGTGACATGCGGGCTGAAGACGCTCGCCGACGCACTGGCGCTGCGCGGCCGGCTGTACAGTGCGCTGGAGCGGGCCGAGCGCTGCGAGGACCTGCGCGAGCGCCAGGAACTGCTGACGTTCGTGGTGATCGGCGCGGGCCCCACCGGCGTGGAGGTGGCAGGCGAGATCGCGATCGTGTGCAAAGACACGCTGTCGCGCCAGTACACCCGCATCGGCCCGGGCGACGTGCGCGTGATCCTGCTGGACGCCGGCGAGCGCGTGGTGCCCACGTTCAGCGAGCGGCTGTCGCGTAAGGCGGCATCGCAGCTGGCATCGCTGGGGGTGAGCGTTCGCGTCAACTCCCCCGTCACGGCGATCGACGATGGGGGCGTAACGATCGCGGTGGAGGATGCCGGGCAACAGGGGCAGGAGTCGAGTGGCGCGACGGGCCAGACGGCTGCGCCGGCCCCCGACAGCACCACCCACGAGCGGATCGCTGCAGGCACCGTGGTGTGGGCGGCCGGTGTGCAGGCCGTGCCGTTCGCGGCGACCGTGGCGCAGGCGACCGGCGCCGACACCGACCGTGCCGGGCGCGTGCGGATCGAACCGGATCTGACGATCCCCGGGCACCGCGAGATCTCGATGATCGGCGACGCCACTTCGTTGACCGCGCCCGACGGCAAGCCGCTGCCCGGGCTCGCCACCGTGGCGATCCAGCAGGGGCGCCACGTGGCGAAGGCGATCCGCGCGGGAGCGCCGAGCGCCACGACACCGTTTCGCTACTTCGACAAGGGCGCCCTGGCGGTGGTGGGCCGCGGTCGGGCGGTGTGCGCGATCCGTGGTCTGGAGCTATCGGGGCGACCCGCATTCTTCACCTATCTGACGGTGCACATGTACTACCTCGGCGGCGTCCCCGGGCAGCGCGTGAAGGTGCTGATCGACTGGATCACCGCACGGCTGGGGCGCCCGCAGAGTCAGGTGATCGAGGGGGTGCTGCGAGAGTCGCCGTGAGGCCGCGCACGCACGGCCTGCCCCGCGGGAGCGCCGACCCTCGCGCGGAAGACGTAAAACGACCAGCCCTGGTAGAGCAGCACCAGCGGCAGGAAGATCACCGTCACGATCGACATCACCACCAGCGCGTAATGGCCAGAGGCGGCGTTGTTGACGGTCAGGTTGTAAGCGGTGTTGGTGCTGGACACCATCACGCGCGGATATAGGTCGATGAAGATCGAGCCGACCGTCGCGGCGATCGCCACCGCCGAGGCGGAGAAGGCCCAGCCGTCGTGGTCGCTGCTGGCGAGGCGCGCGGCGAACACCACGGCGATCACCGCCAGCACCTGCACGGGACCGGGGACGTCGGTGGAGCTATTGAGGGAGAGCGTCCAGATCACGAAGCCCACCACCAGCGCGATCGCCGCCCAACCCAGCGGCCGCGCCGCGGCGCCCGCCCGCCTGCGCAGCTCGCCCGTGGTGCGCAGCTTCAGGAAGGTCGCGCCGTGCAGCAGGCACAGCCCAAGCAGTGTCACCCCCGTCCACAGGCCGTAGGGAGTGAGCAGGTTGAAGAAGTCGCCGGTGAAATCGTGTTGGGAGTCGATCGGCAGGCCGTTCAGCAGGTCGCCGAGGCCAATACCGATCAGCAGCGGGATCAGGAGGCTGCCGAGCGTCAAGCACCACGTCCACGCCGTCCGCCAGCGCGGATCGTCGCTCTTGCCCCGGAACTCGAACGACACCCCACGCACCATCAGCGCCACCAGCACCAGCAGCAGTGCCAGGTAGAGGGCGGAGAACATCGTCGCATACCACGCCGGGAAGGCCGCGAACGTGCCGGCGCCGGCGACGACCAGCCACACCTCGTTGCCATCCCACCAGGGGCCAATCGTGTTGATCGCCACGCGCCGCTCGGTGTCGGTGCGGCCGAGCAGCGCGTGCAGGGCGCCGACGCCGAAGTCGAAGCCCTCCAGCACGAAGAACCCCACCCACAGGATCGCGATGATCACAAACCAGAGCGTGTGCAGGTGCATACGGCCTCAGTCGCAGCGACGTCGGATTGTATGTATTTTTTCGGGCCCTAACCCTTCATTTTGTGAAGTGGCGGGGGTGCGTTTGGATGACATACCCATCGGCTCCTCAGTAGGTCAACGCCGGAATCGAGGTCCCGCCCACACCGGCCGCACCCGCCGTCGGACCGTCGGGCGCGGAGCCCGCCTCGCCGCCGCCGGCCCCCTCGGGCTCGAGCCCTTTGCGCGCGTAGCGCACCATCAGCGTCGCCTCGACGGCGCCCAGCGCGATGTAGACCAGCACGAACGCCGCGAGGCTGATCCCAATCTCGGTGGCGCTAACCGCGGGCGAGTTGGCGTTGGCGGTCTTCATCAGGCCCTGCACGATCCACGGCTGGCGGCCGCTCTCGGTGAGCAGCCAGCCGGCGGTGTTCATCAGGAAGGGCGTGACCACCGCCCAGATCGACAATCGCAGGAACCACTTCGAGTGGTCGAAGCGGCCACGGTGCAGCAACCACCCGCCCCATAGCGCCAGCAGCACGATCAGCGTCGCCAGGTAGGCCATGATCCGCATCGACCAGTACTGGATGAAGACGTCGGGCACATAATTGCCCGGCCCGTATTTCTTTTCGTATTCGCGCTGCAGCTGGTTGAGACCGGTCACGCCGCCGCTGAAGGAGTTGGTGGCGAGCACCGACAGCAGTTTGGGGATTTCGATGATCTGCGAGGGTGTCTTGTCGTTGTTGCCCCCGCCGATCTGAAACAGCGAGAACGAGCACGGCTGGCAGTTTTCCCATTGCGCCTCGGCGGCGGCGATCTTCATCGGCTGGTATTTGGTCTCGACCACGCCCAGCTCGCTGCCGACGAACATCGTCAGCAGGATCGAGGCAGCAGCACCGCCACCGACAGCTGCGCCGCTTTGTGGAAGGCGGCGACCTCGCGCTGCCTGCGCAGATACCAGGCCGCCACGGCGAGCATCACCAGTGCACCGGTGATCAGCGAGGCGAGGATCACGTGCACGAACCCCCACAGGAACGTCGGGTTGGTGAACAGCGCCACGACGTTGGACAGCTGCGGTTCGCCGTGGCTGTTCATCGTGTAGCCGACGGGGTGCTGCATCCACGAGTTGGCAACCATGATGAACATCGCCGAGAGCATCGACCCGGCGGCGACCAGCCAGATGCAGGCCAGATGCACGCGCTTGGGCAGCCGCCCCCAGCCGAACAGCCACAGCCCGAGGAACGTGGACTCCAGGAAGAAGGCCGCCAGCCCCTCCATCGCCAGCGGCCCGCCGAACACGTCGCCGACGTAGCGCGAGTAGGTCGACCAGTTCATCCCGAACTCGCACTCCTGCACCAATCCGGTGACGATCCCCACCGCGACGTTGATCAACAGCAGCGTGCCGAAGAAACGCGTCAGGCGCCGGTAGTCCTCGTTGCCGCCCCGGTGCCAAGCGGTCTGCAGGATCGCGACAAGAAAGGCCAGCCCGATCGTCACGGGGACGAACAGGAAGTGGTAGATGCTCGTCGTCGCGAACTGCCAGCGCGCGAGGTCGTTGGTCATCCGCGGGCGGCCTCCGGAAATGGGCGGGGACGGACCGCACGATCCTCACGCCGCGTGGGGTGAGCAGGCCTCACCCCCCGAGAACGAACCGCTTATCACCCGATCCGAGTGAGGGTCG
>CAYNGQ010000072.1:0-3213 GCA_964396735.1 uncultured Solirubrobacteraceae bacterium
CCCTCAGAAGTACCCCCGCCGCTTGCGATCCTCCATCGCCGCCTCGCTGGCGCGATCGTCCCCGCGCGTCTGGCCGCGCTCGGTGAGGTCGGTGGCGGCGATCTCGGCGACCACCGCGGCGAGCGTGGCGGCGTCGGACTGGACGGCGCCGGTGCAGCTCATGTCGCCGACGGTGCGGTAGCGCACGCGCGCGGTGAACGGCCGCTCGCCGTCCAGCAGCTCGACGAACGGGCTGAGCGCGTAGAGCATCCCGTCGCGCTCGAACACCTCGCGCTCGTGGGCGAAGTAGATCGAGGGCACCTCCAGCCCCTCCTCGGCGATGTACTGCCACACGTCGAGCTCGGTCCAGTTGGAGATCGGGAAGACGCGCACGTGCTCGCCGCGGGAGATGCGGGCGTTGAAGAGGCTCCACACCTCGGGGCGCTGGCGCTGGGGCTCCCACTGGCCATGGGGGTCGCGGAAGGAGAGGATCCGCTCCTTCGCCCGCGCGCGCTCCTCATCGCGCCGCGCCCCGCCGAAGGCCGCGTCGAAGCGGTGCTCGGCAATCGCATCGAGCAGCGTCACCGTCTGCAGCGCGTTGCGCGAGGCGTACGGCCCGGTCGTGTCCTCCACGCGCCCGCGCCTGATCGACTCCTCGACCGAGGCGACGATCAACCGCTCGTCGAGCTCGGCGGCGCGGCGATCGCGGTAGGCGATCGCCTCGGGGAAGTTGTGGCCGGTGTCGATGTGCATCAGCGGGAACGGGAACGGCCCCGGCCGGAATGCCTTCTCCGCCAGGCGCAGCAGCACGATCGAGTCCTTGCCACCGCTGAACAACAGCACCGGGCGCTCGAACTCGGCCGCGACCTCGCGCATCACGTGCACCGCCTCGGCCTCCAGCGTCCGCAGGTGCGAGAGGCGGTAGGTGGCGGCGGGGTCGGATCCCAGGTGCTCGGCGCGCGGCGTCGCGCCGGTCGGGGTCGCGGTCAGCTCCGGCTCGATCGTGCGCGGCATGCGCGATCAACGGTCGCTCGGGCAAGAGACTTGCATCTGCTGCACCCGGGATGCCGCGCTGGACACGCCCACGAGGCGGACCGCCGCGCACAAAAGTTCCTCGTCAGTGTGGCCGAGGGCACCTCTGGGCTCGATCTCGAGCGCCTTCGAGATGCCCGGGATCGCGCCTGGCGCTGAGCTGGGACGAGGCCCCGTGGGTCGCCGACACTTCGGCCAGGGCTCACAAAGCCAGGTGCAAACGAAGCGCGTCGTCAAGCGAGCCCATCAGCTGCTCGGGGAGACGGCCGAGCAGCTCGCCGATGCGCTCGGCGTCCACTGAGCGGACCTGCTCGGCCTGCGCCTTGGAGTCGCGCGGCAGACCACCCACGCCGGCGGGCAGCAGGACCTGAAACGGAAAGACGCGCTCGACACTCGAGGTGACCGGAACGACCGTCAGCACGCCTCGGCCCAGTCTCGCGGCGGTGGCGTTGGCGGCGTCATTGCTTACGAGCACCGCCGGCCGGCGCTTGTTGGCCTCCGCGCCACGGGCTGGGTCGAGATCGACCATGCGCACCTCGCCGCGGCGCATCAGACGCCGTCGCCCACAACCAGATCCCAGTCGCCAGCCATGCCACCGCTGCTCCACTCCGCCCATGCCTCGCTGTAGGCCTCGGGCAGCTCGCTGAGGCGGAACGCCTGGATCGCCCGATGCACGACCGCGGAACGTGACGGGAAGGCGTGCTCCTTGGCATACCCATCGAGGAACTCCACATCTTCCCCCGGCAGGCTCATACTAACCTTCATACCAATCATCCTACCAACTTCTCTTCGGATCTCCCTGCTCGAAGGACAATCCGACCTCGCAATTGAGCCGTGAGTGAGACCCCGTGGGTGGTGATGGCGTAAGTCCGCACGGACACACTCGCAAGCGAGAGGCAACGTGCATCCCTAGGCGTCTCAAGCTTGCTTCGGGTCAGCCGTGGTGCTTCTTGCCCTGGCGATGGAGCTTGATCTTCCCCAAGCCCTTGCCGCAGCTCTTGTAGGTGCTGCTCCCGATCAGGCGCTGTTTGAGAATCGTGGTCGCCACCACGCTGACCTTGTAGGTGCCGGTGGTCGGCAGGCTCGTCAGCTTCACGCCCTTCTTGATGCGCTTGACGCCCTTGATGTCCACGACCTTCTTGCCGTTGATCTTGACGAGCACCTCGACAAGGGGGTCGTACTTGGGATCGTGCAGCTTGATCGTGAGCGACTTCTGGAGCGTGCACTGGCTGCTCGGCGGCAGCGTGACCGTGTTGGAGTAGCTGATCCCGCCCGTTGAGCCGCTGCCGGAGCCTGATCCGGAGATGGTGGGCAGAGGTGAGATCAGAGCCGATTCCACGCAGCCAAAGGTGGCTTCGGTCGCTGTACCGTCGGGGGCGATCTTCGGCTGGGAGGTTTCCGGATGGCTGAAGCAGACCTTCAGGGAGTGGGCGCCGTTCGGCTCGCTGAGCACCCGCCAGGCGGTCGGCCCAAGATGCGGGTCCTGCTTGCATTCGCCGCCTGAGCCTTCGCGGACGAACCACGCGTCGTATCCCCAGAAGGAGCCGTCGGGCTGCTGCTTCATGTCCGTCCACGCCACCTGACCCGCTGGGTGGGGGCATTCGGCGAATATCGTTTCAGTGTCCACGACCCCCTGGAAGGTTCCGTCGGGCAGCGGCGAGATCGCGATGGAGCCGCCTTTGAACGACCACACTCCTTCGATCGTGTTCGATTCCGCGGCGGTGGCGCTCGCACCCAAACACAGGGCGGCGAGGAGCACGGCGGGGACAAGCTTGAGCGAGCGGCGGGGGATTGAGTGGAGGCGCATGGGCATGAACATAGTGCACCAACGGGCCGATGGTTACAGTCCTTCCATGCCAGAGGCCAGCGACGCGATCGCCACAGCGGTCGCCACTTCGGGGCGCGCGGGTCTGCGCGCCTTCGGCCTCGGCCTGCTCGCCAACATGCCGCCCCCCGGCGCGTGGATGGCAGCACCGCTGGCCGAGCCCAGCCTGCGCCTGCAGGAAGCCGCCGCGGCGGAGATCGCCGAATGCTGGTCGGGGCTGGACGCGATCGGCTGGGAGGGGACGATCGACGGCACCCCGTTCGTGGTCGAGCGGGGGCGAGCAGGGGACCACCGCTTCGTCCATGGCGAGCTCCCCGACCAGCGAGGCACGCCCGCCGCGGGGACGCGTGCGATCCATCACCTCTCGGCGGACGCCA
>CAYNGQ010000073.1:0-6011 GCA_964396735.1 uncultured Solirubrobacteraceae bacterium
CATGGTGCGCGACTGCGCCGATGAGCTGACGCTGGAGTACCCCGGCCTGCGCGTGCACGGGGTGATCGGCGACTTCGAGCGCCACCTCGACCGCGTGCCGCCCGCCGACGGCCCCCGCCTCGTGGTGTTCCTCGGCGGCACCATCGGCAACTTCCCCCCCGGCAGCCGCCGCCGCTTCCTGCGCCAGATCGCCGACCTGCTCGGGCCGCGCGACCACCTGCTGATGGGCACCGACCTGGTCAAGGACGCCGGCGTGCTCAAGGACGCCTACGACGACCAGCAGGGGGTCACCGCCGAGTTCAACCGCAACGTCCTGCACGTCCTCAACCGCGAGCTCGACGCCGACTTCGACCCCGGCGACTTCGACCACGTCGCACTCTTCGACGACCGCCACGAGTGGGTCGAGATGCGTCTGCGCGCGCGGCGCGAACACACGGTCACCGTCGGCGCGCTCGAGCTTGACGTGCACTTCGACGCCGGCGAGGAGATGCGCACCGAGATCAGCGCCAAGTTCACCCGCCCGCGCCTCGAGAGCGATCTCGACGCGGCCGGCCTGCAGCTCGTGCGGTGGCTGACCGATCCGGAGGATCTCTTCGCGCTGACGCTGTCGCGGCCGAGCGCCTGACCGGGCCCAAACCACCGTGACCCCCGCCACGACAAGGGATCATGGCCCAGCAGGCCTCCACCGTGGTGGGAACGGCGAGGTGATGTAGGCTCTCGCCGCACATGCAGATCGAGGGCAGCTCAGCGATCGTGGTCGGCGGGGCCTCCGGGCTCGGCGCAGCGACCGTGCGCCGCCTGCACGCCGCCGGAGCAGTTGTAACCATCGCCGACGTCAACGCCGAGAAGGGCCAGGCGCTGGCCTCCGAGCTGGGCTCGGAGTTCCTCGCCTGCGACGTGCGTGAGGAGGCGCAAGTGCAGGCCGTCGTAGAGCACGCCGCCGCCACGGAGGGCGGGCTGCGCATCGCCGTCTGCTGTGCCGGCACCGGCTGGGCGCAGAAGGTCGCGGGCTCCAAGGGCCCGCACCCGCTGATGCCCTTCGAGACGATCCTGCAGATCAACCTGATCGGCACCTTCAACGTGCTGCGCCTCGCCGCCTCGGCGATGATCGCCAACGAGCCGCTCGGAGACGACGGCGAGCGCGGGGTGTGCGTCAACACCGCTTCGATCGCCGCCTACGACGGCCAGGTCGGCCAGATCGCCTACTCGGCCTCCAAGGGCGGCATCGTCGGCATGACGCTTCCCGCCGCCCGCGACCTCGCCCAGTACGGCATCCGCGTCTGTACGATCGCCCCCGGCCTGTTCGACACCCCGCTGCTGGCAGCGCTGCCCGAGGAGGCCCGCCAGAAGCTCGGCGCCGGCATCCCCTACCCGCAGCGCCTCGGCCGACCCGAGGAGTACGCCCATCTCGCCTGCCACATCGTTGAGAACGTGATGCTCAACGGCGAGGTCATCCGGTTGGATGGGGCACTGCGGATGCCGCCGCGGTAGGTCGCGTAGGTCGCTTGCAGACTTTTGTCCGATGGCGTCGAGCATTTCGGGTAGAATAAGGTCGTGAGCACCACTTCCCGCACCTTGCTGGAGCCCGGCCATGAGGCCGAGTGGGCTGCGCTCAACGAGGAAAAGCGCCGCGCTCTCACGCCGCCGGCCGATACGCCGGTCAGCGAGCTGCTCAGGCGTGGACAGCACCTCTCGGCCCAGGCGGCAAAACTATTGCGAGCCGTCGAACGAGCAAATGGTGGCCCTCGACCCTGAACTCGACGTTGCCGCCGCCGCGATGGTCGCCGAGGGCGCCCGCTTTGTTGTAGTGGGCGGCTTCTCGGTTATCGCCAACCGTTTCATCCGGGCAACTGAGGACGTCGACTTCTTGGTCCCTGATGACACCACTAACGACCAACGTGTGCTGGCGGCTCTTGTCAAGCTTGACGGCGTACGTCTGCGTGACGAGGCCCCGCTTCTGGAAGAACACCTACTCGATCGGACGCACCTACGAGCGAAGACACGGGCCGGAGTGATTGACATCATGCGCGGGGGCCTACCCCCACTCGACTACGAGACCGTCGAGGAACGCGCAATACACGTCGAGGATGACGGCGTCAGATACTTGGTCGCCGGTTTGAGCAGCATCGTCGGCTTCAAGCGCCTTGCCGGTCGTCCGCGAGATCGAAACGACCTGATCGGCTTGGAAGGGATTTACGGCGAGCTCCCGATCGAGTCGATTCCCGGACTCGACACCTGAGTCTCCGCGCAGCACTCCGTCTCCGCACAACGCGACTCATCCAGGCCGCCCTCAAGGCGGCCTCATCCAGAGAACGGCCCCCGCGCCGCGCCCACAAGGGGCAGTGACACGGGGGCCGTTGGCGACTGAACCTCAGCTCAGCCGCTCCACCAGCATCGCCATCCCCATCCCGCCGGCGACGCACATCGACTCGATGCCGTAGGTGCCGTCGAGGGTCTGGAGGTCGTTGATCAGCGTGGTCATGATCCGCGCGCCGGTCATGCCGAAGGGGTGGCCGAGGGCGATCGCTCCGCCGAAGGGGTTGAGCTTCTCGTCCTCGATGCCCAGCTCCTCTTTGCAGGGGACGATCTGCGCGGCGAACGCCTCGTTGATCTCCACCACGTCGATGTCGCTCATCGACATGCCCGTGTTCTTCAGCAGCTGCTGGATCGCGGGGATCGGGCCGAGGCCCATCACCTCGGGGCGGATCGCCACCACCGTGGAGGCCAAAATCTTCACTTTCGGCTTCAGCCCCAGCTCCTGCGCGCGCTCCTCCGAGGTCACCAGCAGCGCCGCCGCCCCGTCGTTCAAAGGACACGCATTACCCGCCGTCACCGTGCCGTCCGGCCTGAACGCCGGCTTCAGCGACGCCAGCTTCTCGAGCGTC
The DNA here is from genome assembly GCA_964396735.1 of uncultured Solirubrobacteraceae bacterium. Taxonomy (GTDB): domain Bacteria; phylum Actinomycetota; class Thermoleophilia; order Solirubrobacterales; family Solirubrobacteraceae; genus Palsa-744. The sequence continues at coordinate 2,886 of CAYNGQ010000073.1, forward strand.
GTGCCGGGACGCGGGCCGTCGTCCTTCCTGACCACCTGCTCGGGGATCTCGATCTCGTTGCCTTCGCGGTCGGTGTCTTTGTGCGCGGGCGCCGTCACCGGGACGATTTCCACGTCGTAGTGGCCCGACTCCTGCGCCGTCACCGCGCGCGTCTGGGAGATCAGCGCCCACTCGTCCTGTGCCTCGCGGCTGACTTTCTTTTCCTCCGCCACGTTCTCGGCGGTGAGTCCCATCGGGATGTAAACGTTGTAGATCGACCCCTCCGAGCCGTCGAGCTTAGGGTGGAATTCGAACTCGCCGCCCTGCTTGGCGCGCGAGACGGCCTCGACGCCGCAGGCGATGTAGGTGTCGCCCTCGCCGGCCTTGATCGCGTGGAACGCCATCCGCGTGGTCTGCAGCGAGGAGGCGCAGAAGCGGTTGACCGTGGTGCCCGGCACGTGGAAGTCGATGCCCGCCAGCAGCGACGCGTTGCGCCCGATGTTATAGCCCGACTCGCCCTCGGCGAAGCCGCACCCCATCATCACGTCCACGATCGAGCTCGACTCCAGCTGCGGGTTGCGCTCCAGGATCGCCTTCAGCGGGATCGACGCCAGATCGTCGGCGCGCACCGATTTGAGCGATCCCTTCACCGCCCGCCCGATCGGCGTGCGTATGGCGTCAACGATTACGGCGTCAGGCATGCGAAGCTCCTTGGTCGTTTTGATGCTGCGGTGCTCACCACTGGCCGGTCCGCGGGTGGGCGGGCCAATCCTCTTCCCCAGTGGGCATCTTATGACACTGCGTCGAGCTGGCGTTCGCGGGCGCTCTGGCTATAGATCCAAGCGCGACACGCCCAACTCATCGAAGCCGACGTGGTGGGCAAGCTCGTGGCGCACCGTTCTCACGACCTGCTCGCGCAGCAGCTCGGGGTCGTGGCCGAAGTCGCGCCGCAGCGTGTCTCTGAAGATCACGATGCGATCGTGCGCGGGGGCGCCGAACACCCGGTCGCGCATCTGGTCGCCCTGGTAGAGGCCGTAGGCGCCCGCCGCGCGGCCCTTGTCGGAGATCACGACCGCCACGTGGCGCAGCGCGTTGCGCAGCAGGTCGGGCAGTTCGTCGAGCGCATCGCGCACGAGCTCTTCGAAGTCCTCGTCGTTGAGGGGGTCGAGCGCCATGAACTCCGATTCGTCGGGATCCACCGCCAGCCCTTCGCGGCCGAGGTCCTCCGCGCGGCGCACGATCTTTTCGAACTCCTCCTCGGACTCCGGGTCGTGCCAGCCCGCCATGCGCACCGCCACGAACGCGATCGCGGTGCTCAGCAGCGCCACCGCCGCGATCCCCAAGATCAGATCCTCCACCGCCCGCACCGCGCCGACCGAGCTGAAACCCTCGCCCACCACGATCACCACGAGGCCCAGCGACAGCGCAATCAGCGCCGCCAGCCCGATCTTCCTCAGCTGACCGTATGCTCCGGGAGACTTGGGTGCGCGCATCGCAAATTTGGGACCCGCCCCGCCCCGTCCATCCTTACTTGAGCGTACGGGCAATGACGAGCCGCTGGATCTCGTTGGTGCCCTCGTAGATCTGAGTGATCTTTGCGTCCCGCATCATGCGCTCCACCGGATACTCCTTCACGTAACCGTACCCCCCCAGCACCTGCACTGCCTCGACCGTCACCGCCATCGCGGTGTCCGAACAGAACACCTTCGCCATCGAGAAGTACTTCGCGCGCTGCGGATCGCCGCGATCGGCCATCGCGCACGCCTTGTACAGCAGCTCGCGCGCAGCCGCCGTGCGTGTTTCCATATCGGCCAGCTTGAACTGGATCGCCTGGTGCTCGATGATCGGCTGACCGAACTGCACGCGCTCGCGGGCATAACCGACGGCGTAGTCGGTTGCCCCCTGGGCGATCCCGACCGCCTGCGCGGCCGCCCCCAGGCGCGTACGCTCCAGCGTCCCGAGCGCCACCCGCATGCCCCTGCCGACCTCGCCGATCACGTTCTCCCGCGGCACCCTCACGTCCTCGAAGATCGGCTGCCCAGTGGGCGAGGCGCGGATCCCGAGCTTGTGCTCGAGCTTGCCGACGCTGAACCCCGGGCGGTCGGCCTCGACCACGAACGCGGTGATCCGCCGGCTCTCGCGGTCGGTGACCGCGAAGCAGATGTAGAAGTCCGCCACACCGAGATTGGAGATCCAGTTCTTGGTGCCGTTGATCACCCATTCATCGCCGTCTTTCACCGCCGTGGTTTTCATTCCCGCGGGATCCGATCCGGCCTCGGGCTCCGAGAGCGCGAACGCGGGTGACCACTCGCCGCTCGCGCACTTCGGCAGGAAGCGCTCCTTGAGCTCGTCGCTGCCGAACAGCTGGATCGGCAGCGTCCCCAGCTCCTGCACCATCAGCATCAGCGCGCACGCCGCGTCCACCTTGGCGATCTCCTCGACCGCCATGTTCAGCATCAGCGTGCCGGTGCCGGTGCCGCCGTACTCGATCGGGAACGGCAGCCCGAGGATGTCCTGCTCGGCCAGGATCTTGCGGATGTCCCACGGGTACTCGGCCTGCTCGTCGATCTCCGCGGAGCGCGGCGCGATCTTCTCCTGCGCGACCTGGGCGATCGTGGCACAGAAGTCGAGGTGCTCCTGCGGGATGGTGTAGACGTCGCTGATTGCCTCCATTGAACATGGATGCTAGTGCCCCCGCGCGCCGGGAGGGGTCCTCGGCCGAAAGTCCCACGGGATACGCGGCGACTGGGCCGCTACGCTCCGTCGATGGCCGCAGGCGAGGAGCTCTCTGAGATCGAAGTGGAGCCCGCGCGGGTCGCCGAGTGGCTTGCCGGCGACCCCGATCTGCAACTGGTGGACGTGCGCGAGGATTACGAGCGCCAGGCCGGGCACATCGAGGGCAGCCGTCACATCGCGCTCAACCTGCTCACCGCGCAGTCCGCCACGATCGAAGCCGACCGGCCCGTCGTCTTCTATTGCCGTGTCGGATCCCGCTCGCTGATGGCCGCGCAGGCGTTTCGGGCGGCGGGCTTCCAGGCCCACTCGATGAATGGCGGCCTCGTGCGCTGGGCCCAGGAGGGCAGGTTGCTCGCACCGCAGGACGGACACGTGGCCGACCACTGACCACCCGGCAGGTGCCGCGCCACG
>CAYNGQ010000074.1:0-7174 GCA_964396735.1 uncultured Solirubrobacteraceae bacterium
CCGAGGGAGAGATCAAGCTCGCCGACTTCGGGATCGCCAAGGCGACCGAGCAATCGAGCATCACCCAGGTGGGCTCAGTGCTGGGCACCGCCGCCTACCTCGCGCCCGAGCAGGCCCGCGGCGAGGAAGCCGGCCCCCCGGCGGACCTCTATGCGCTCGGCGTGGTCGCCTACCAGCTGGTCTCGGGGCGCCTCCCCTACGAGGCGACCTCGCTGACCGAGCTGGCGCTCAAGCAGCAGCAGGAGGAACCGCCGCCGCTCGATACGCTGGTCGCCGCCGCCACCCCCGAGATCGCCGAGGCGGTGGCGATCGCGCTCGCGCTCGACCCCCGCAATCGCTATCGCGACGCGCGCGAAATGGGCCGTGCGGTGAGCGACGCCCAGCGTGGCATTCCACCCCTGGAGCCCGGCGCGGAGCGGGCGGGCGGAGCCGGGCGGGCGGGTCGCAATCACGCCACCGCGGCCACCAGCCTGCTCGCCGCCGGCGCCGCCGGCGCGGGGGCGGGTGCGGCAGGGGCCTCGGGCGCCACCGGTCGCACTCGTGCGCTGACTCGCGCAGGCAACGTGGCGCCGCGCCAACCCCGGCCTGGGCCACCCCCGCGCCAGGCCGAACCACTCGCGGCCGCCGCGAGCGCGGGGCGCGGCTCCTCGCGCGGGCGACGCCTCTTCATGACGCTCTTCGCCCTGCTGCTGCTGGTGGTCGTGGTCGTCGCGATCATTGTTGCCACCGCGCCCCCCGCCACCAAGGTCACACTGCGCGAAGTCTCCTACCACGATGTCGAAGAAACCTCCGCTGCGCTGCAGCAGCTGGTCCACGCAAACGTCAAATAGCAGGCGAAAGGCCCGCTTGCGCGGGCCTTTCGGTAAAGAACCACCGTCCACTTGGGGACGGGACGACCGTCACTCGTCCCGCAAGACTAGCAGTCCAATCCGTCGCCTACTGCTTGTGGCTCCGGTGGCCGGACTCGAACCGGCACCTTACGAGTGACGGTCGTACATGCTCCCCTTACACCACACCGGAAAGCCGAAAATCAGAGTAAGGATCACTTGGGATGGAACGCCCGCTCGGCCCCCGGCGCCGCCCCCGCGCGCAGCGCGGCGGCCACCTCGGGGAGGCGACCGGCGAGAATCGCGCCGCGCAGGTCGGCCATCACGCGCGCGAGAAAGGTGAGGTTGTGCAGCGTCAGCAGCCGCATCCCGGTGAGCTCGCCGGCGCGGGCGAGGTAGGAGAGGTAGGCGCGCGAGAGGCCACGCGCGCAGGCGGGGCAGGGGCAGCCCTCGAGCAGCGGCTCCTCCGAATCCCGCCAGCGACCCTTGTGCAGGTCAAGACGCCAGCGGTTGGCCGGGTCGGGCACAAGCGCGGTGCCGTGACGGCCGAGGCGGGTCGGCATCGCGCAATCGAAGGTGTCGATCCCGAGCTCCACCCCGGCGATCAGGTCGTCGACCTCGCCGATCCCCAACAGGTGGCGGGGCAACGCCTCGTGCTCGCCGCCAAGCTCGCCGGTGGCATAGCCGACGACCTCGTACATCTGCTCCTTCTCGGCCCCCAGCGAGCCGCCGATCGCCACGCCGTGGCAGCCGCTCGCGGCGACCGTGCGCGTCGAGGCACGACGCAGGTCCTCGTACACACCGCCCTGAACGATCCCGTACACGAGCTGCTGGAAGCTCCCGTCGCCCCCAGTGTGTGCGGCGTCGTCGTCGATACCGTCCGCCGCGCGTTCGGTGTGCGCGGCGTGCCAGCTCAGGCAGCGCTCCAGCCAGCGGTGGGTGCGCTCGGTCGAGCGTTCGGTGTACGCGCGATCGACGTGGAACGGGGTGCACTCGTCGAACACCAGCGCGATGTCCGAGCGCAGCGCGGCCTGCACCTCCATCGAGCCCTCGGGCGAGAGAAAGCGCTCGCGGCCGTCCACGTAGGAACGAAAGCGCACCCCCTCCTCCTCGATCGAGAGGATCGCGCCGGTGCGTTCACGGGACTCGTCCAGCCCCCCACGGCGCCTGCTGGCCTTCGCACCACCCCTGGGGGAGGTGTCGGCATCGCGCCCGTTCCCCGCCGGACGGGCCCTACCACCGCCCCGGGTTGGGCGGGCCTTAATCTCATCTGCGACCGTGCCGTGACCCATCGAGAAGACCTGGAAGCCGCCCGAGTCGGTGATCACGGGCCCCTCCCAACCCATGAAGGCACCGACGCCGCCAAACCGCTCGATCAGCTCAGGGCCGGGGTTGAGCAGCAGGTGGAAGGTGTTGCCCAGCACCATTTGGTACCCCAGCGCCGCGACCTCCTCGGGCAGCAGACCTTTGACGGTGGCCTTCGTCGCCAGCGGCACGAAGGCCGGCGTGCGCACGTCGCCCCGGTGGGTGTGCAGTGTCGCTGCGCGGGCCCGCGACTTTGGATCGCGGGCTTCGATGGTCAGTGCGGCCACCGCGGCATCCTAGGGGTCTTGGCGAGCGCCCTATCGTGAGGCAATGTCCGTCCTGCCCACCCCACCCGCACCCTGGCGATGCTGGCCTCGCTGATTCACCCCACCCACACGGCGGAAACCAGGCGATGCTGGCCTCGCTGATCGACGTCAACCACCTCGTCGAAGTCTCGGGCTACCCGATCCTCTTCCTGCTGGTGATGGCAGAGTCGGGCGGGGTGCCGGTGCCGGGCGAGACCGCGGTGATCGTGGGCGGCGTGCTGGCCAGCCGTGGCAAAATGCAGATCGAGCTGGTGATCGTGGTGGCGGCGCTGGCGGCAATCGTGGGCGACAACATCGGCTACCAGATCGGCCGCAAGGGGGGACCCTGGCTGCTGGAACGGCCCGGCCCCTTCCGCCGCCAGCGTCTGATGGTGATGGAGACGGGCAAACCGTTCTTCGAACGCCACGGCCCGAAGGCGGTGTTCTTCGGGCGCTTCATCCTCGGCCTGCGCACGTGGGCCTCGTGGCTGGCGGGCGCCAACCACATGCGCTGGCGCACCTTCTTCTTGTGGAACGCGCTCGGAGGCATCTGCTGGGCGACAGGCGTCGGGCTGATCGCCTACTTCATCGGGCAGTCGGCGAGCAACGCGATCACGACGTTCGGGATCTACGGCCTGGTGGCGGTCGTGCTGGCGCTTGGAGGAGTATTCATCCTGCACCGCCGCCACCGTCGCCATCAGCGGGCACAGGAGGAGATGCGCCACCAGAGCATTCATCAGGCCGCCGCCGAGGAGTCAAAGCGACACCAGCGCCCGGCCGAGACGGTTGACGGGGGTAACGCCTAGAGGGAGCGGCAGCCGCCACACGGGGCGATGCGATCCCACAGCTCCGCCAGCGCGCCCAGCTCATCCTCGGTGAAGCGCGAGAGGAACTGCTCGCGCACGACCGCAAGGTGCGTGCCGCGCGCGGCGCTGAGGCGGTCGCGGCCGAGCTCGGTGAGGCAGGCGTAGGCGCCGCGGGCGTCGTGTTCGCAGGAGCAGCGCTCCAGCAGCCCCTCCTTTTCCAGGCGGTCGGCCAGGCGTGTGAGCCCGCTGCGCGAGAGCTGTGCCTGTTCGGCAAGGTCGCACATGCGCATCCGCCCGCCGGGGGACTCGACCAGATGGTGGAGCACCTCGTAGGAGGAGAGCGGCAGCCCATGGGTGCGCTCGAGCTCGGCGTCGACCCGTTTGGCGAGCGAGGCATGCGCCCGCTTGAGCCCGCGCCAGGCGCGGAGCTCGCCCTCGCTGAGCGTCTGCCGCCCACTCGCGCCCCCCTGCTCGCCCGGGCATTGTTCGCTGAGCGCCTGCGCCCCCACCGCGAGTATGTTCGGCGCCGACGGTTCGGTATTGATGGCTGTTGCGGTTGCCATTGCGCTCGATGCTGACACGATCCGGATCCTCCCTGCTCAACCGAACATAGCAGCAGCGAAGCGCTCAAACCCGCGTGGCCCGCCACGCCCACCACATCGCCAGCGGCTGGAGCGGCAGCCGCGCATACAGCGCCCAGCGAGGGATGCGACGGAACTCCTCGGGATTGAGCGCCATATGCAGGTTGGCGGGGAACACCGCGACGAGCAGCGCGATCAGCCACAGCCCGGAGACACGCCGGGTGGCGGGCACCAGCACGCCAAGCCCCCCGGCGACCTCGGCGACGCCGCTGACCGCGACGATCGTATCTGCGTCGGCCAGGCGGGCTGTCCACGGCGGCACGATCTGGCGGTAGGGGCGCGGAATGACGAAGTGGTTGATGCCGGCCCCGACGAACAGCAGGCCCAGTAGCCGCGAGCCGCGTCGGGCACTCAGCCTGGGTGGCGATGTCTCTGTCATAGGATCAGCGACCGACCCGACATCTCCTCCGGCTGTGGGATGCCGAGCAGCGCGAGCACGGTGGGGGCCACGTCGGCGAGGATGCCCTCGCCCTGCAGCAGCCGTACGCCGTGGAGCGTGACGATCAGCGGCACCGGGTTGGAGGTGTGGGCGGTGTTGGGGGAGCCGTCGGGCTGCAGCATGTGCTCGGCGTTGCCGTGGTCGGCGGTGATCAGGCAGGCGCCGCCGGCGGCGAGCACCTCCTCGACGACCTCGCGCAGGCAGGCGTCGACCGTCTCGATCGCGCGCACCGCGGCGGGGATCACGCCGGTGTGGCCGACCATGTCGGGGTTGGCGAAGTTGATCACCGAGAACCGGAACCCGCCCTCTGGATGCTCGCGCCAGGCCGCCAGAAAGCGGTCGGTGACCGCGCGGGCGCTCATCTCAGGCGAGAGATCGTAGGTGGGCACGTCTCGCACCGAGGGGGCCAGCTCGCGCCGTTCGCCGTCGTAGGGCGCCTCGTCGCCGCCGTTGAAGAAGTAGGTGACGTGCGCGTACTTCTCGGTCTCGGCGACGTGCAGCTGCGAGGCGCGGGCGGTGGCGAGCACCCCGGCGAGCGTGACGGCGGGGCGCTGCGGAGGGAAGGCGATCGGGTAATCCCACTCTTCCTCGTACTCGGTGAGGGTGGTGAGCTGGTCGACCGGCTCGATCCCGCGGCGCCCCTCCCAGCCTGGCAGCAGCTCCCCGGCGGCCGACCCACCCCGCCCGGCCGAGCCTCCCGTCGGCGCGCCTGAACCCCCGCGCACAGCCGAGCCCCCACGCACAGGCGAGCCCCCGCGGGTAGACGGGTCGCCGTCGTCGGGCGGGTCGCCAAATCCCGGTTCGGCCAGCGCCCGCACGATCTCGCGCATGCGGTCGGGGCGGAAGTTGAAGCAAAGCACGGAGTCCCACGGCCGGATCAGCGCCTCCTCGCCGACCGTGGTGGGGGCGATGAACTCGTCTGTCTCCCCCCGCTCATAGGCGTGCCGCACCGCCTGCACAGCGGTCTCCTCGTGGTGCCCAGCGCGGCCGTGGACGAGCAGGTCGTAGGCAGCCTGGATGCGCTCCCAGCGGCGGTCGCGGTCCATCGCGTACCAGCGGCCGACGACCGAGCCGATGCGCACGCGCCCGCGCGAGCCTGGCGGCCACAGCTGGGCGCACCACCGTTCGAGCAGCGCGACGTGCTCGACGCCCGATTCGGGCGGGGTGTCGCGACCGTCGGTGAAGCAATGGATCACGAGGTCGCGCACGGAGAGGCGCCCGGCGAGCTCCAGCAGCGCCTGCAGGTGGCCGAGGCTGGAGTGCACGCCGCCGTCGGACACCAGCCCGATCAGGTGCACGCGCTCGGAGCAGGTGAGCGCGTGGACGATCGCGGGATTCTCGCTCAGCACGCCGTCGAGCACGGCGTCGTTGATGCGCGTGAGGTCCTGACGGATGACGGAGCCGGCCCCGAGGTTGAGGTGGCCGACCTCGGAGTTGCCCATCTGCCCTTCGGGCAGCCCCACGGCGCGGCCGGAGGCCGTCAGCGTGGAGTGCGGGTAGGTGGCCCACAGCTCGTCGAACACCGGCGTGCGGGCCAGCGAGACGGCGTTGCCGGGGCCGGGATCGGCGAGGCCCCAGCCATCCAGCACGATCAGGCAGGCGCTGGGCACGGGCAGCGTCAAGAGGCCGCCTGCACGATCGCGGCGAATGTATCGGCCTGCAGCGAGGCGCCGCCCACCAGCGCGCCATCCACGTCGGGGAGCGCCAGCAGCGAGGAGGCGTTGTCAGTGTTGACCGAGCCGCCGTAGAGGATCCGCACGCGCTCGCTCAGCTCGGCGCCGGCGCGGTCGGCGATCAGTGCGCGGATGAAGGCGACGGCGTCCTGGGCCTGCTCGGGCGTGGCGGTCTGGCCGGTGCCGATCGCCCAGATCGGCTCGTAGGCGATCGCGACCTCGAGCAGCTGCTCGTCGGTGAGCCCCGCGAGGTCGTCGCGGATCTGCTGGCGCAGCTTGCGCTCGGTGTCGCCGTCGGCGCGCTCGCTCTCGCTCTCCCCCACGCACAGGATCGGGTGCAGCCCGACGCTCAGCGCGGCCGGCAACTTCAGCGCGAGCGCGCGGTCGGTCTCGCCGAACAGGGCCCGGCGCTCGGAGTGGCCGAGCACGACGCCGTGGGCGCCGGTCTCGGCCAGCATCGGCGGGGAGATCTCGCCTGTGTAGGCGCCCTCGGGCTCGGCGTGCATGTTCTGCGCGTACACCTCCACGCGCGAGCCGCGCGCGGAGTCAACCATCGCGCGCAGGTCGGTGAACGGCACGCAGATGCCGACGTCGCATCCGCTCACCGCGCCGAGCCGCGGCAGCAGCGCCTGGATGTACTGCTCTGCTTCGGCCTCGGTCTTGTACATCTTCCAGTTACCCGCGATCAGGGGGGTGCGCGCGCTCACGAAACGCAGGCGCCTTCCAGGGCAGCGACGCCGGGCAGCGTGCGGCCCTCGACCAGCTCGAGCGTCGCGCCGCCCCCGGTCGAGAGGTGATCGACGGCGTCCTCCAAGCCGAAGCGGGCGAGCGCGGAGGCCGAGTCGCCGCCGCCGACGACCGTCAGGCCGGGCGCTTTCGCGACCGCTTCGGCGACCGCGCGCGTGCCCGACGCGAACGGCGCGTACTCGAAGGCGCCCATTGGGCCATTCCAGAAGACGGTGCCCGCGCGCTCGATCTCGCGCCCGTAGCGCTCCGCCGTGGCGGGGCCGATGTCGAGGCCCATCCAGCCGGGGGGGACCTCCACGCCGTCGAGCGCGCGATGCTGCGCGTCGTCGGCGAGACGGTCGCCGAGCACGAGGTCGCTCGGCACCAGCAGACGCGCGCGGCCGGGCTGGGGCGAATGCGTGTCGCTCGCCCGCGCGAGCAGATGGCGCGCG
>CAYNGQ010000075.1:0-1717 GCA_964396735.1 uncultured Solirubrobacteraceae bacterium
CACCACGACCCCGGCGAGCTCTCCGCGGCGTTCGTGTGGGAGCGCACCGTGCGCCTGTTCCTCTCCACGCCCCCGCCCTCGACGGTAGTGCGCTACGCCAGCGGCGGCTGGAGCGGGATGGTCGCGCCGCTGGAGCGCCGCCTGCACGAGCTGGGCGTCGAGGTGCAGACGGGCAGCCGCGTGGAGACGCTGCCCGAAGCGCCCGTGATCCTCGCCACCGAGCTCCACCAGGCGAGCGAGCTGTTGGGGGGCCGTCCGCTGAGCTGGCCGAGCGGACGTACGGTGTGCCTCGACGTCGGCCTCTCCCGCCGGCGTGGCGACCCGTGGATCGTCTCCGACCTCGACGAGTCGGGTTGGATCGGGCGCTACTCCTCCGCCGATCGCACGATTGCCCCCGAGGGTCACGAGCTGATCCAGACACAGATGCCGATCCGCCCCGGCGAGAGCACCGACCAGGCGGGCGCGCGCCTGGAGCGGCTGATCGACCAGTCGGTCGCAGGCTGGCGCGGACGCGAGACCTGGCGCCGGCGCCAGGTGATGGACGCCCGCTCGGGCGCGCTCGATCCGCCCGGCTCCACCTGGCGCGACCGCCCCGCCGTGGATCAGGGCGACGGCGTCTACCTCGCGGGCGACATGGTCGCTGCCCCGGGCCTGCTCGCCGAGGTCTCCTGGGCCAGCGGCCTGGAGGCCAGCCGGTTGGCGCTGGCAGCGGCGGGCACCACGCGTCCGCGGCTGCGGAAGGTGGCATGATCGGCGCAGCGTTCGTCTGCACGGCAGTGGTAGTCTGATGGCCGGTCGACGGCCAACCCTCGGTCGTCTATGTGGTGGCTGCGGCCTCTGCCCGCCGGCCGGGGACGGGGCGCCCGGGACTCGGCCCTACTACGAACGACGCCGGGGCGATTCGCATGTAGTGCTCGAACGCCCACTCACACACCCGCGGGCTTTCCATGACGCGCGCGAGCGCCGTGACCGCGGGGGTGGGGGTGAGGCGCCCGACCGCGCGCTGGGTGAAGAGCAGCGAGCTGAACTTCCATTTGTGCGCGTCGGAGAAGGCGCTGTAGCGGTTCAACGCCTGCTCGCGGCTGCTGTGGCCGTCGAGCACCGTGCGCAGCTCGCGCCCGCAGGCGATCCCGAAGTAGAAGGCGGTGCGGATGCCCTCCGCCGTGAGCGGCAGGCAGTGGCCGGCGGAGTCGCCCACGAAGAACACGCCATCCTCGACGGCGGGTCGCAGCTGGTGGGGGATCCAGTTGCCCTGATACCCGTCGGGGGGGAGATCGAGGTCGTGAGCGAGACGCACGGTCGGCTCCTTGACGTGGTGGGCCGGCCAGAACGAGCCCACGCCGACGCGCACCTCATCACGCGCGGGAAAGCTCCACCCGTAGCCCGAGCGGATGTAGCGGGGGTCGATCCACAGCTCCATCTCCCCGCCCGTGCCCGGAGGGTGCACCTCGAGGCCCCGGGAGAGCCGCGCGTTTGGAGGCTGGATCGCGACCGCGCGCGAAAGCACCCGCCGCCAGCCGAGCGCGTCGACGATCAGCGGGGCGCGCAGCTGCCCGCGGTCGGTGCGCACGGTGAAGCCCTCGCGGCCCTCCACCGTGGCGGTCTCGAACTCGATCTCCGGCGCGGCCGCCTGCTCCCACAGCAGCGCGCACAGCTCGGGGTAGTCAAAAGTCGAAAACGTCCACGGCAGCCTCCAGCGGGCGCTGCGCCACGGGGT
>CAYNGQ010000076.1:0-2949 GCA_964396735.1 uncultured Solirubrobacteraceae bacterium
GCCCGCCGTTGACGTGCGGGTTGGCGCCCATGCGCCGCTCACCCGTCGGACACATCGCGGCGATCTCGGGGGCTGGCCCGCCGCTTGCGTCAAACAGCTCCTCGGGGCCGTAGGAGCGCAGCCACTCCTCCAGCGCCCGCAGGTGCTCGGGGTTCGTGCGAGCCTGCATCGCGGGCACCTGGTGTGACTTGGAGGTGCCCTCGACCTGGATGCCGTCGAGCTCGCGGATGCCGGTCCAGCCCTTCGGCGAGCGCACGATCAGCATCGGCCAGATCGGCCGCACCGGCCGGCTGCCTTCGCGCGCGGCGCTCTGCAGCTCGCGAATCTCGCCGTGGGCGGTGTCCAGCGCAGCGGCCAGCTCGCCGTCGAGGTCATCGCCCTGGACGATGATCGGGTGCCACCCGTAGCCCTCGAACAGCTTCGTCAGCTCGGTGTCGCTCATCGAGCTGAAGATCGTCGGGTTGGCGATCTTGTAACCGTTGAGGTGCAGCATCGGCAGCACCGCGCCGGAGGTGGCGGGGTCGAGGAACTTGTTGGAGTGCCACGCGCCCGCGGTCGGCCCGGTCTCCGCCTCGCCGTCGCCGACGATGCAGGCGACGATCAGCTCGGGGTTGTCGAGCGCGGCGCCGAAGGCGGTCGCCAGCGCGTAGCCAAGCTCGCCACCCTCGTGGATCGTGCCGGGCACGATCGGGGCGATGTGGCTGGGAAAGCCGCCCGGCCAGGAGAAGAGACGCACGAGCTTGGAGAGCCCCTCGCGATCGCGGCTCATCTCCGGCTTGACATCTTCCAGACAGCCGTCGATCCACAGGTTGGCGAGGTTGGCGGGCGCGCCGTGACCGGGGCCGGTCACCAGCAGAACGCTCGCGTCGGTGTCGAGGATCAGGCGGTTGAGGCCCGCGTACATCAGGTTGATCCCGGGCACCGTGCCCCAGTGGCCGAGCAGGCGATGCTTGACGTGCTCGGGCTTCAGCGGCTCCTCCAGCAGGTGGTTGTCCTGCAGGTAGATCATCGCCACCGCGATGTAGTTGGTCGCGCGCCGGTAGAGCGCGAGCTTCTCGGAAATGGGCGACAGCGCTTGGGTAGACAACTTTCCCCCTATTGGGCTTGGCCTGGGAGCCGCAGAGACTACACCGAAGAAGCCGGCAGCGCCACGTCCCGGCGATCCTGCGCGGATGCCGTCGGCGGAATGCGCACAGCGACGTGCGATTCGGTGTGCGTCTCGACCAACGGGAAGCCCACCTCGACCCGCAGACCGCCCTGGGATTGCGCGCCAGCGGTGAGCGTGGCGCCATGGGCGATTGCGATTGCCTGCACGATCGAGAGGCCGAGGCCGTGCCCCTCGCCGTGGTCGGCGCGCCCGCCCAAGCGCTCGAAGGGCCGCAGCAGCCGCTCGATCTCCTGCGGGGGGATCGCGGCACCGCTGTTGGCGACCGTCAGCGTCGCCCTGCCCGCGCCAGCCGTGGTCGCGATCTCGACGTGACCCCCGGGAACGTTATGGCGCAGCGCGTTGTCAATCAGGTTGCGCACGAGGCGCTCGGCGAGACGGGGATCGCCCGCGGTTGGGGTATGGTCGATTGCGCAGTCAACGCGCAGACCGCGGAGGTCGGCCTCCTCGCGGGTGACACGCACCACCTCGGCGGCCACCGCCCCCAGGTTGAAGGGCTCGCGCCGCTCCAGGCCGCGCTCGCTGCTGGCGAGCGTCAGCAGCGCCTCCAGCAGTCGCTCCTGCTCCTCGCTCGAGGCAAGCACGCGCTCGCAGGCGTGTCGCAGCGACTGTTCGCTGGCGTCGGGGTTGGCCAGCGCCACCTCCAGCAGCGCCCGCTCCACCGTCAGGGGCGTGCGCAGCTCGTGCGAGGCGTTGGCCACGAATTGGCGCTGTGACTGAAAGGCGGCATCCAGCCTGGCGAGCAGCTCGTCGAAGGTGTCGCCCAGCTCGCGCAGCTCGTCGTCGGGACCCACGAGCGCCAGGCGCTCGTGCAGGTTACTGGCGGAGATCGCGCGCGCCTTGCCGGTGATCGTTTGCAGCGGCCGCAGCACGCGCCCGGCCAACAGCCAGCCTAGCCCCATCGAGACGACCGCCATGATCGCCAGCGCGATCCCCGACTCGCCAAGCAAGTTGTTGAGTTCGGCCTTGTGCTGACTGCGCGCCTGGAGCATCAGCGCTTCACCGTGCTTGTGCAATTCTTCCACCTGCTGCGGCGAGGGCGTGACCCGCGCGCCATTGGGAAGCTGCAGGCGCACCTGTGGCCCCGGCCGCGGTCCAGGCCCTCCGCCGGCTTCCACGCCTTCGATGCCTTCGACATTTTCGGGGCTGACCTTTTGCGCGGCGATGACACCTACGCCGCGGGCGCTCTTGATGTAGAGCATGCTGCTCCCCGAGCCGCGCACCAGGAGGTAGGTGATCGTCAGCAGCCCCGCGCCGCACACGAGGAACACGCAGCCGTACATCAGCGTGAGGCGCAGGCGCACGGTGTAGCGAGGCAGGCGCACGCCCGCGGGCAGCGCCCGGCGCAACAGGCGCCGATGGAGTGAGTCGACGCGGTTGTGCAGGCGCACGCTGGGCGGACCCGGCACGCCGCGCGACGATGAGACGAGCGCACGCAGACGATCGAGCAAACGCATCCTCATCCCTCAATACGGTAGCCCGCCTGCGGCACGGTCTCGATCAGCGGCGGCTCGCCCAGCTTGGCGCGCAGGCGGCGGATCGTGACCTTCACGGTGGTGGTGAACGGGTCGGCGTTCTCGTCCCACACCCGGCGCAGCAACTCCTCTGCTGACACCACCCGTCCATGTGCGGCGAGCAGGTACTCGAGCACCGCGAACTCCTTGGGGCTCAGCGGCAGGCGCGCGCCGGCGCGCATCGCCACGCGGTGCGCCGGGTCCAACCGCAGCTCGCCGCGCACCAGCGTCGGCGGCAGCAGCGGGTGCGCGCGACGGCCGAGCGCGCGG
>CAYNGQ010000077.1:0-8320 GCA_964396735.1 uncultured Solirubrobacteraceae bacterium
GCCCGCCAGACGGACTCCAGCCATCCCAATACGAGCCCTACCAAGACGAGCCCCACCGACACCATCCTCACCGACGCCGGCCACCCCAACACGATCCACACGGACACCCACCAGACCAGGGCGCTCATCGCCGCGGTTGGGCTGCGCCACGCGCGCCTGCGGGTGCATCCCGGTGACGCCGAGCGCTTGGCGCGTGAGCTTAGCGCCGCGGCGCACGACTGCACGCGCCACTGCTGGACCGCGCTGCGCAGCTTCGCACTGTGCGAGCTCGGCGCCACGCTGCTGTGGAGCGGCGGCGACGTGGAGAGTGCCATCGCCCAACTGCACGAGGCGCTCGCGCTCGCAACCGAGCACCAGCACGAGCAGATCGCACTCGACTGCCTCGCGCAGCTGGCGGTCGTGAACGTGCTGCGCGGCGAGCTGACACAGGCGCACGAGCGCAGCACGCGCGCGGTGGAGCTGGCCGAGCAGCGTGGCTGGTGCGAGGGCCCCGCGGCAGCCTGCGCCCACCTGGCGGCGGCCACCTGCGCCTATCAGCTGGGGGAGTTCGAGCGCGCCGAGGGACTGCTGGCCCGCGCCGCGGTCGCGGCCGACACCGCCGAGACGCCCGTGCGGCTCACGGTTGGCCTGTTGCAAGCGCTCACGCTCGCGGCCGCGGGGCAGCGCTCCGCCGCTCGTGGCGCGCTGACGCTGAGCGCGATCCGCTCCGAGCTGGCAGACGGCGCGCCGGCGCCTGGTTTCTTGAGGCTCGCGCTCGAGGACACCGAGCCGCGCGTGCTGATGGCCGCCGGGGAGGTCGAGCAGGCGCGCGCAACCCTCGCGGGCGCACTCGATCGAGCGCCCGACAGCCCCACTCTGCTGGTGCGTCAGGCAAGCTTCGAGCTGCGCGACGGCGAGCCCGCATTGGCCCGCGCGTCGCTCGCCCGGGCGCGCGCGGCGCAGGCGCCGCGACCATATCCGGCGGTGCTCCTCGAACAGTGGCTGCTGCAGGCGCTCGCCGACCACGCGGCCGGCGATCACCAGGCCGCCTCCGAGGCGCTGGATCGGGCGCTGGCGCTGGCTGAGCGCGAGCCTTTCCGCCATGCCTTCCTGCTGAACGGGCCGGCGGTGCGCGAGCTGCTGGAGCTGCAGGCGCGGGAAGGCACCGCCCATCCCGCGCTGCTGGAGGTGCTGCTCGACGGCGTCGGCCAGGGTCCCAGGAACGGCGCCGCGCTGGCCGAGCCACTGACCGAGCGCGAGCAGCGGATCCTGCGCTATCTGCCGACGATGCTCACCAACGCCGAGATCGGGGCCGAGGTGTTTGTGTCGCTGAACACTGTCAAGACCCACTTGCGCAGCATCTACCGCAAGCTCGAAGCCAATGGGCGCGCCGACGCGGTGGAGCGGGCGCGCCGGCTGGGGCTGCTCCCCACGGGGATCAAGCGCCCGCGCGTCGTACAGCGGGTCTGACCTCACCGCAAACCGCCCGAGTCGTCCGCCTCCGTCGGATGATCGTGATGCCCGCCCTCCCCTTGACCGCCCACCCCCTCCGGCAGGCGCCTCACCTCGACCAGCTCCAGGCCGAGCGCCTGGATCCTGTCGAGCAGCCCGTGCAGCGCTGCCTGGTCGAGCACCGGACCGCGCAGCACCGTCTCCACCGACTTGACGGTCGCATCCATACCCTCGAAGACACCGAGCAGCTGCTCGCTCACCCGACCCTTGATGTGGATCTCATAGCTCGTGCTTTTCACACCGACCACTGGGCGCCTCTCGTCGGCAGAAGAGTCTTTCTGCCTGATTCGCGGAGTCTCTCGATCGCGGTGTTCGATCGAATCCAGGCCAAGCTATGCCCAGGTGGGATGAGCGGTCGTCACCCAACGGGGATGAGGATCGCGCGAGGCTCGTGGAGGACGATTGCCAACGGCCCGGAGGAGCCGCTAGCTACGCCGGCGAGAGCGTCGAGCTGCCGTGGTGCTCGCGCCGCGAGAGCACGATCCCCGCGATCGCCAGCCACGCCTCGACGATGCCGCGCACGATCAGCGCGATGCCGAGCACGATCGCGAACGTGTAAATGCCGAACTGCGGCCAGGAGACGATCAGAATGCCGACTGCCAGATCGACCACGCCCTCGAGGATGCGCCACCCGCGTCGTTCACGATACTCGATCGCGGCGACCAGCTCGAACACCCCGGCGATCATCAGGAAGATCCCAAAGGCAAGCGCCAGCACGGTGATCGAGTCCGAGGGATGCCTGATCACGATCGCCCCGGCGATCAATGCGATCACCCCCCGCCACAAACCGGCGCCGCGCACCTCCTTGACGGTCATCCCCACGCAGATCCAGAGCACCCCCACCACCAGCAGGTAGATACCGAGAATCACCGCCAGCGTGCTCAGCGTGCGGTGTGGAGCGACCAGCAGCAGCACGCCGACGGCCAGCGTGCACACGGCGACGAGCAGCAGCACCCACCACGTCCAGCTTGGCGCCTCCTCGGCTGCCGGGGTGCCATCGGGGCTGATGAATACCTGGCTTGCCATCGCTGTGAGCAGCCTGCGCGCGACCTGGGTGAGCGGACCTCACCCGCGGGGGGTGACCCGCTCGCTCAGCTGAGCGCCTGTTCGGCCTCCTCGGCGGCGAGCAGGCCGACCTCGACCAGGTCGCGCGGGTGCACCCACGTGTCGAGGATCGGGAAGCCCCCGGCGCGCACGATCGCCTCGCGCAGCGGGATCGCCCAGCGGTGCTCGAGCAGTGCGATCGCGACCGCCGTGTCGGGCGGGATCTCCTCGAGCACATCGAGCAGATCCTCCTCACTGAGGCCGCCCTGCTCCTGCGACCACAGCCTGGCCGCGCCCTCGAGGTCGCCGCCCGCGACCTCGCCGAGGCCCACCAGCGCCTTCACCACCGCGCCGAGCTCCTGCGCCTCCTCCTCCGAGAGATCACTGATCTGGGCTGTGGTGACGACACCGTCGGCATCCTTGTTCACCACCAGCACGTCGATCACACGCGCGATGTCATTCTCCCTGAGGCGCTCCAGGTGAGCGAGCACCTCGCCCTGAAAATCGGGCTGGTCGAAGCCCACGACAAGCAGCTGCACGGGGCCGATCACGGCGTCACCTCCTGGTTGTCTTGCTGGAATATCCCACCCTTCAACGTCTTCTTCTCAACCCGCGGCGAGGATCTTCTGCTTCTCGCGCTCGAACTCTTCGGGCGTCAACACGCCGCTGTCGCGCAGTTCCCCGAGCTGCTTGAGCTGTTCGATGACCGTCCCGCCCGCGGGCGCCGCAGCGGCCGGCGCTGCGACCGGTGGCGGGGCGCTCGGTGGCGCCTGCTGGCTTTCCAGTTCGGCCAGCCGCTGCTCCTGCGAGGACTCCTGAGCCGACCGATTGGCGCCCGCCTTGCCCGCCATGTAGCCCATCCCGCCAACCATCGCGCCCCGCATCAGAGGCCTGCGCCTGCGCATCATCGCGTTGCCCCTCCCGGTGTCCAGCGGGCCGTGAGCTGGTAGAGAATGATGATGTCGATCGCGATGATCATGATCGACCACAGCGGGAAGAGCGTGAAGGTGCCGAACTGCACGAGCAGGTCGAGCGACACGAAGACGATCCCCAGCACTCGCGCCCAGGTCGCCCCCGCCAGCAGGCCGAGGCCGGTGCACGCGACCAGCGTGCCGAGGATCAGGTGGCCCCAGCCCCACGCCGAGATGTCCCACACGACCACGCCGTGTCCGCCGACCGTAATCACTTCGTTGTTGATCACCGCCGCCAGGCCCCACATCGCATCGAGGAATCCCTCGATCAGCATGATCACACCGGCAAAGACGATCCAGCCGCCCACGCCGGCCGGTTCACGCTCGTAGCGCGCGCCGGGGGCGCCTGGCTCGGGGATTGTGCTTGACATCGCGGCTCCTCCTATGAAGATGTTTGCATCGTGAGGATCACCGCGCGACGGG
This sequence comes from uncultured Solirubrobacteraceae bacterium, assembly GCA_964396735.1. Classification (GTDB taxonomy): domain Bacteria; phylum Actinomycetota; class Thermoleophilia; order Solirubrobacterales; family Solirubrobacteraceae; genus Palsa-744. The sequence continues at coordinate 3,930 of CAYNGQ010000077.1, forward strand.
TGAGAGCTCATCACCCCCTTGGGATGAGCTGCACTCACTCCGCGTGCCCGGAAGATAATCGCCATGGCGAGCGCAACCGAAGCCTCGGGGGCATCCCCGGCCGAACGCTCGAGCGCCCCCAAGCGCGCGGGGCCGGTGCTCGCCGCGCTGATCCTCGTCGCCTCGGTCGCCAACCTCAACCTCGCCGTTGCCAACACGGCGCTGCCCGACATCGGCAAGGGACTGAACGCCTCGCAGACCGCGCTCGACCTGATCGCGGTCGGCTACTCGCTCGGGCTGGCGGCGTCCGTCCTGTACCTCGGCGCGCTCGGCGACCGCTACGGGCGCAAGTTGATGCTCGTGCTGGGCACGTTCCTCGCGATCCCCGCCTCGATCCTCGCCGCGACCGCCTCGAGCGCCGGCATCCTCGTCGGCGCTCGCATCTTCGGCGGGCTCGCGGCCGGGATGGCCTTCCCGACGACGCTCGCGCTCATCACCGCGCTGTGGGCGGGCCCGGCGCGCACGAAGGCGATCGCCCTGTGGTCGAGCATCGGCGCCTCGATGTCGGCGCTCGGCCCGCTGCTGTCCGGCGCGCTGCTCGAGCACCACGCCTGGGGTTCGGTGTTCCTGATCACCGTCCCGATCGCGGCGGTCGCCGTCGTGCTCGCGATCATGCTCGTGCCGGCCCACGTCAACGAGACCACCAACCCCGTCGACAACCCCGGCGGGATCCTCTCGATCGTCGCGATCGCCTCGCTCGTGCTGGCGATCAACTTCGCGCCCGTCCCCGGAAAGGGCAGGGTGGCGATCGCGCTGGGCCTCCTCGCGCTCGCCGCGCTCGCCGTCTTCTACATCCGCCAGCGACGCACGCGCTTCCCGCTGTTCGACCTCGAGGTGGCTGCGCGCCGGATCTTCTGGGTCGCCGCGCTCGGCGGGATCGTCGTGTTCGGCAGCCTGATGGGCGCGATCTTCGTCGGCCAGCAGTTCCTGCAGAACGTGCTCGGCTACTCGACGCTCGGCGCCGGCGCCTCGATCCTGCCGGCGGCGGTGCTGATGGTGCTGATCGCGCCGCACTCGGCCAAATTCGTGGAGACGCGCGGCGCGCGCTTCACGCTGCTGATCGGCTACGGCTTCTGCCTGCTCGGCTTCATCGCGATGCTCGCGCTATGGGAAACGGGTATCCCCTACTGGAAGGTGGCGCTCGCCTACGGCCTGATCGGGATCGGCGTCGGCTTCGCCGGCACCCCCGCCTCGCGCTCGCTGACGGGCTCGGTGCCGGTCAAACGCGCCGGCATGGCCTCGGGCACGGCCGACCTGCAGCGCGACCTCGGCGGCGCGATCATCCAGTCGATCATGGGCGCGCTGCTCACCGCCGGCTTCGCGACCGCGGTTTCGAAGGCGATCGCCGCCGCGCCCAACAAAGCGCTGATCACGAGCTCCGTGCAGAACACCCTGACGAAGTCGTTCTCCAGCGCCGAAGCCGTCGCCGAGCAGTACCCGCACTACTCCAGCGCGATTATCGCCGGCGCGCGCTCCTCGTTCGTGTCCGGCGCGGACTGGTCCTACCTCGCCGGCATCATCGCGATCGTGTTCGGCGCCGGGCTGATCTTCTTCAAGTTCCCGGGCAAGCTCGACGAGAAGCGCCTGCTGGCTGCCTACCACGCGCAAGACACCCACGGCGGGTGAGGCAACCTCACCCACACGCGCGCCATCGTGGGGCGCGATGGCCGGCAGCGACATAGTGGGGCGCCATGGCGGATACTGACACCGCGGACACCGAGGCCGAGGGCACCACGACGGGCGCGTCGATCCGCCCGCCCAAGCGCGCGGGCGGCGGCGGAGCACAAGTCCCGCACCTCACCCCGCAGGAGCGCGCCTCGCGCGGCAAGGCGGCGCGGGCGGAGGCGCCGCGCTCGCGTCACGCCGAGTGGGAGCCGTGGGCGGAGCGGCCCGACCCGATCGCGCTGCTGGAGGAGCAGGCCGAGTCGCGGGTCCCGGAGCTGGTGCCGATCCGCTACGGGCGGATGGTCGCCTCGCCGTTCGCGTTCTTCCGCGGGGCCGCCTACGTGATGGCGGCCGACCTCGCGGGCACCCCCCGCTCCGGGATCCAGGCGCAGCTGTGCGGCGACGCGCATCTGTCCAACTTCGGCGGGTTTGCTTCGCCCGAGCGCGACCTCGTGTTCGACGTCAACGACTTCGACGAGACGCTGCCGGGCCCGTGGGAGTGGGACGTCAAGCGTCTGGCGGCGAGCGTCGCGATCGCCGGGCGCGAAGGCGAGTTCACCGACAAGCAGCGCCACGAGACGGTCGCTGCGACGGTGCGCCAGTACCGCGAGACGATGGCCAACTTCGCCGGCATGCGCAACCTCGACATCTGGTACGCGCGCCTCGACCGCGCGACGATCATCTCCCGCTTCGAGTCCGACGCCAACGCCGCGCAGGTGAAGGTGTTCGAGAAGACCGCGGCGAAGGCGATGCGCAAGGACAACACGCGCGCCTTCTCGCGGCTGGCGCTGACGAGCGACGGGGAGCCCCGCCTGATCAGCGACCCGCCGCTGATCGAGCGGATCGAGGATCTGCTGCCGGCGGCGCAGGCGGCCGAATTCGAGGAGGGCATGCACCAGCTGCTGCGCTCCTACCGCGCCAGCCTGCAGGGCGACCGGCGGCGTCTGCTGGAGCGCTACCGCTACATCGACCTCGCGCGCAAAGTCGTCGGCGTCGGCAGCGTCGGCACGCGGGCGTGGGTGGTGCTGATGCTGGGACGCGACGACGACGACCCGCTGTTTTTGCAGTGCAAGGAGGCACAGCCCTCGGTGCTGGAGCCGTTCGTGGGCAGGAGCGAGTTCTCCCACCACGGCCGCCGCGTGGTGGAGGGTCAGCGGATGATGCAGGCCTCCAGCGACATCATGCTGGGCTGGCTGCGCACGACCGGGATCGACGGCGAGACGCGCGACTTCTACGTGCGCCAGCTGTGGGATTGGAAGAGCTCGGCCGACGTCGAAGCGATGGCGCCGCCGGGGATGGCGCTGTATGGGCGCATGTGCGGCGGGACGCTCGCTCGCGCGCATGCCCGCTCGGGCGATGGCATCGCGATCGCGAGCTACCTCGGACGCAGCGACACCTTCGACCGCGCGATCTGCGCCTTCGCCGAGACCTACGCCGACCAGAACGAACTCGACCACCGCGCGCTCGAGCAGGCGATCGCGAGCGGCAGGGTCAAGGCCGAGAGCGGCGTATGAAGCACTCATGAACAATTCCCACAAGACTCCCCCCGCTGACGTGCTCGTAGTGTTCGGCATCACCGGCGACCTCGCCAAGGTGATGACCTTCCATTCCCTCTATCGCCTGGAGAAGCGCGGCCTGCTGAACTGCCCGATCGTCGGCGTCGCCGGCGACGACTGGACCGTCGAGCAGCTGCGCACACACGCCCGCGAATGCATCGAAGGGTGTGGCGAGCCGGTGGACAACGCCGTCTTCGAGCGTTTCGCCGCCCGGTTCTCGTTCCTCAGCGGGGACTTCACCGACGCCACCACCTATGAGTCTCTGGCCAAAGCCCTCGGCGACGTGAGCACTCCCGTCTTCTACCTGGAGATCCCACCCTTCCTGTTTGGGCCCGTGATCAAACAGCTCACCGCCGCCGGCCTCACCAAGACCGGGCGCGTGGTCGTCGAGAAGCCCTTCGGCCACGATCTCGCCTCCGCGCGCGAGCTCGCCGCCGAAATCCACCAGTCGATCGAGGAGTCCCAGCTGTACCGGATCGACCACTTCCTCGGCAAGATGGGCACCGACGAGTTCCTCTACCTGCGCTTCGGCAACACGATGATCGAGCCGATCTGGAACCGCAACCACATCGCCTGCGTGCAGATCACGATGGCCGAGAGCTTCGGCGTGGAGGATCGCGGGCACTTCTACGACCCCGTCGGCGCGGTGCGCGACGTGGTCGTCAACCACCTGATGCAGGTCGTCGCCGTGGCGGCGATGGAGGCGCCGGCGGGCAACGACGCCGAAACCTTCAAGGACGCCAAGTACGCGGTCTTCCGTTCCACTGCCAACGCCGACCCGGGGCATTACGTGCGCGGGCAGTACGACGGCTACCTCGACATCGACGGCGTCGCCAAGGACTCCACCACCGAGACCTACGCGGCGATGCGCCTGGAGATCGACAACTGGCGCTGGTCGGGGGTGCCGTGGTTCATTCGCACCGGCAAGAAGCTGTCCGTCACCCAGACCGAGCTGCGGGTCGTCTTCCGCCATCCCCCCCGCCTTGGCTTCATGGAACACGGCCACCGCCGGCCCGAGCCCGACCAGCTCGTCGTCAAGCTCGACCCCTCCACCGGCACGCAGGTGATCCTCGACGCCCACCGCGCCGACGCCGGCGGACCGCAGGCGATCACGCTCGACATGGAGTTCGC
>CAYNGQ010000078.1:0-2947 GCA_964396735.1 uncultured Solirubrobacteraceae bacterium
TGGCGAAGCGCGCCACCGACTCCCCGCAGGTGATCGCGCGCCGCCTGCGCGAGGCGGCCGCCGACATGTCGCACTACGATGAGTTCGACTACGTGATCGTGAACGATGACTTCGAGCACGCCAGCAACGACCTGCGCCGCATCCTCGCCGGCGCCGGCGAGGACCTGAAGAGCGGCCGCCCGGACCTCAAGCCGCTGCTCGCGGAACTGCTGGCGCGCCCCTGAAGGGCGCGAAGGCGCCTGCGCATGCTGCACGAAGACACCCTGATCGCGACCCTGGCCGTGAGTCTTGGCTTCGCGTTCCTCTTCGGTCTGGCGGCGGTACGCCTGCGCCTGCCACCGCTCGTGGGCTACATGGTGGCCGGCATCGCGCTCAGCCCCTATACGCCCGGTTTGGTCGCCGACGCCCACCTCGCCCCGCAGCTGGCGGAGATCGGCGTGATGCTGCTCATGTTCGGCGTCGGCACGCACTTCTCGCTGCGCGACCTGATGGCGGTGAAGGGCATCGCCATCCCGGGCGCCCTGGCGCAGATCATCGTCGCCACCGGGCTCGGCATGGCGGCCGCGCACTTCTGGGGCTGGCCGCCCGGGGCGGGCTTCATCTTCGGACTCGCGCTCTCGGTCGCCAGCACCGTGGTGCTGCTGCGGGCGCTCGAGCAGCAGGGGACGCTCGCCACCGAAGACGGGCGCATCGCCGTGGGCTGGCTGGTGGTCGAGGACCTCATCATGGTACTGGCGCTGGTGCTGCTGCCGGCGCTGGCGGGCGTGCTCGGCGGGGAGTCACCGGCCGGGGTTGCGGATACGAACCTCTGGCACACGCTCGGCATCACGCTCGGCAAGGTGGCGCTGTTCGTGGCGCTCATGCTGGTCGTCGGTGCGCGGGTCTTCCCGTGGATCCTCAGGCGTGTGGTGCGCACCAAGTCGCGCGAGCTGTTCACGCTCGCCGCCGTGGCGCTCGCCCTCGGCGTGGCCTTCGGCTCGGCCAAGCTGTTCGATGTGTCGGTGGCGCTCGGGGCCTTCTTCGCCGGCATGGTGATCAGTGGCTCGGACCATCGCCACAGCGCGGAAACCTACCTGCAGCCGCTGCAGGACACGTTCGCGGCGCTGTTCTTCGTCGCGGTCGGGATGCTGTTCGAGCCCGGCGTCCTCATCCGCCACCCGCTCGAGGTGCTGGAGGTGGTGGCCATCATCGTCGTCGGCAAGTCACTCGCGGCGTTCGCGATCGTGCGGGTGCTCGGCCGGCCACTCGCCACCGCGCTCTCCGTCGCCGCGGCGCTGGCGCAGATCGGGGAGTTCTCCTTCATCCTCGCGGTGATGGGCATCAGCCTGAAGCTCCTGCCCGCGGAAGGGCAGAACTACATCGTCGCCGGCGCGCTGCTGTCGATCGTGCTGAACCCCCTGGTGTTCGCCCTCATCGGCCGCCTGCGCGGCCCTCAAGACCCCGCGGCCGCCGCACCGCCCGCGCATTAAGTCGCACCCCCTGTTCCTTAAGCAGTGCCGGACACACGCGGGACTTGTTGCCGGGCCCGCAGCCGGGCACAGTGACGCGCACGAGTCTTTGGGAGTGCGCAGCGCGCGGCTGCTGCGGAAAACAAGAACCCACAGGGATGGATTCAGCTTGAGCATCTGCCGGCGCAGCGGGGTTGCGGCGTGTGCCCTCGTCGCACTCGTGTGTGCGCGGCCGGCCGCGGCGGCGGTAGAGCGCCTGAACGTCGACCTCAGGCCCCTCATCCGCGCGGCCAGCGAGTCGCCGGCGCAGTTCGCCGTGCCGCTGCCGCACCGGGTGTCGGCGGCGAGCGGCGGCCGCTGGTCCGTCGCGCACGGGGTCGCCACCTGGAGCTACGCGGTGAGCGTACCCGGCGCGGTGTCGCTCTCCTTCCACGCCGCGCGCGCCGCGCTCCCGGCCGGGGCCGCGCTCCTGGTGCGCGGCGAGCGCACCACGACCAGCTACAGCGCGGGCGATATGCACCGCGGGCAGCTGTGGAGCCGCGTGCAGCCCGGCTCCGCCCTGCAGTTCACCCTCACCGTGCCCGCCGCGGCACGCGCGCAGGTGGTGTTCGAGATCGCAAGCCTGCAGGTGGGTTACCGCGCCTTAGGTCCGGGCGTCGCCGATCACCCCTACTACCGGGCGCTGCGCGCGAAGGCCGCCGCGGTCAGCGGCAACGCCAGCTGCGTCGTGAACTACGAGTGCAAGGTCACCGCCGCCAACACGCCCCCGGCCGCGGCCACCGTGGCGCTCCTGGTGGCGAATGAGTTCCAGTGCACCGGCACCCTGATTAACGACGTACCCGGCGACAACACCCCCTACGTGCTCAGCGCGCGTCACTGCATCACCGGCAAAGTGGACGTGGCGGATGACCCGGTGGCGGCAGCCGAGGCGACCACGGTCTACTGGGACGCCGCGAGCGCCTGCGGCGCCACACTCGGATCGATCTACGACCCGAGCATCCCCATGCAGGCCGGCGCGCAGACCCTGGTGGAGCAGCAGGACGCCTGGCTCATCCGCCTCGACGTCAACCCCGTGGTCTCGGATGCGCAGTTCGCCGGCTTCGATGCCACGGGCGGCGCGGTTGCCGGCGGCTACACCGTGCACCACGCGGAAGGCTTCGATAAGCAGTTCACTGCCTGGTTCGGCCAGGCGGCGAAGTCGACGCTGGTCGCAGGGTTCGCCCCGTTCCTGGAGACCGTGAACCAGACGGGCAACATCGGTTCCGGGGCCTCCGGCAGCGCACTCTACGACCAGAACAACCACCTGGTCGGCTCCCTCACGTACGGCCGCGACACCAACGATGCCACGGGTTACCAGTCCTGCCCCGCCTCGAGTCCCCAGGCACCCAATGGCAGCAACGGCGTCGCCGATTTCACCGCGCTCGCCGCGGTGTGGAACTCGGTGAGTGACCACACGAGCGCCACCGGTACCACCACCATCAAGTCGGTCCTCGACCCGC
>CAYNGQ010000079.1:0-3076 GCA_964396735.1 uncultured Solirubrobacteraceae bacterium
TACATCGACGCGGCCCCCGGGCTGCGCGCCCGCGCGATCGGGGTGCAGACGCCCACACCGGGCTTTACCGCCACCGTCTACGCCGCCAAGAGCTTCGATGCCAGCATCCCCTACGAAGACCCCGAGAGCCTCACCAGACGGGGGTGGGTGGAACTGGCGCCGCCGCGCACGATCGGCGCGCAGAGCACGATCCGGCTAAACACCCACGGGGTCGTGTTCCGCTACTACCTGTTGTGGATCACCCGCCTGCCCCCAAATAGCGAAACGGCGTCGATCTCGGGGCTGACGCTCTTCAAGTAGTGGCTGCGGTTCTCGGCGACCGTGCTCGGCGACGATCTGCCTGCCCGCGGCGCATCGTGCGGCCGGCGGTTTGCCCCGAGGCGCTGTCCACCGGGCGCCGCGCAGCCTACAATTCCCTGCAATGCGCCGACGTCTCCGCTCGGCGGGTGGGTGGGCCCCCACCCCCTTCCACCGGCACATGCTGCCCCAGATCGCCGTGGACGGGGTGCTGGTCGCGCTCGCGTACTTCCTCGCCTTCCAGCTGCGCTTCGACGAGGGGCTCACCCACCGCTACTCGCTGCTGCTGGAACGCACGATCTGGTGGGTGGCGCTCGGCGGTGTGATGGTGCTGGTGCTCGCGCGCGTCTACCTGCGCAGCTGGAGCTACGCCGGCCAGCGAGACTACGAGGCGATTCTGCGCGGGGTGATCGCGATCGTGCTGCTGGCGGTCGTCGGCGTGGCTGTGGCGCGCCCGGTGCAGATCCCCTACGGCCCCTACCACGCCGGCCGTCCGGCGGGCGTGAGCACGGTGGACCTGCCGCTCGGGGTGATCGTGCTCTTCTTCCTGCTCGCGCTGAGCGCGCTGGTCGGTCTGCGGGTGCTGGCCCGCGCGCTGCGCGAACGTCGTTTGCAGGGTGCCTTCCGCGGCGTGCGCGAGGGCGAGCGGGGCGTGTTGATCGTCGGCGCCGGCGAAGGCGGGCGGCTGGTGCTGCGCGAGATCGCGCGCAACCGCGAGCTGGGGCTGGCCCCCGTCGGCTTCCTCGACGACGACCCGCGCAAGCGCGGCATGCGGATCGACGGGGTGAAGGTGAGAGGCAACACCGAGGCCGACCTGCCGCGCATCCTGGAGGAGGCGGAGCCCGAGGAAGTGATCATCGCGATACCCTCGGCGCCCGGCTCGACCCGTGCGCGCGTGGTGCGCGAGTGCCGTGCCCGCTCGATCCCGGTGCGCACGCTGCCGACCGTGTTCGAGTTGCTGAAGGATGGCGACCCCACCCACCCTCGCCGAGGAGGTACCCCGCTCAACGCGATCGCCCGCCAGGTGCGCGAGGTGCGCGTCGAGGACGTGCTCGGGCGCGAGCCTGTGGTGATGGAGCTCGACCGCGTCGGTGCCTATCTGGCGCGCGAGGCGGTCGTGCTGGTGAGCGGCGCCGGCGGCTCGATCGGCGCGGAGCTGTGCCGCCAGATCGCGCACGTGGGCCCGCGGCGGCTGATCCTGCTCGACCATGCCGAGGACAACCTGTTCGCGATCCACCGCGAACTGCTCGACGAGCGCCACGTGCCGCCGGCGTCGCTGGCGGCGGTGCTGGGGGATTGCAAGGAGGAGGAGCGGATGCGCGAGGTGCTCGCCGAGCACCGCCCCACCGTCGTCTTCCACGCCGCCGCCTACAAGCACGTGGGGCTGATGGAGGCCAACCCGGTCGAGGCGGTGCGCAACAACGCGATTGCCACGCGCGTGATGGCGCACGTGTGCGGTGAGCTGGGGGTGGAGCGCTTCGTGCTCGTGTCAACCGACAAGGCGGTCGCGCCCGCGACGGTGATGGGAGCCTCCAAGGCACTGGCGGAGATGGCGCTGGAGGGGGCCGCCGCGCGCTGGCCGGGCACCGTGTACAGGGCGGTGCGCTTCGGCAACGTGCTCGGCTCCTCCGGCAGCGTGGTGCCGATCTTCCGTCGCCAGATCGCGCGCGGGGGGCCGGTGACGGTCACCGACCGGCGCATGACGCGCTACTTCATGACGATCCCCGAGGCGGTGCAGCTGATCATCCGCGCGGGCTCGCTCGGCCTCCAGCAGGGCCTCGATCGGCGGGCGGGCATCCAGGCGCCGCAAACGGCCGAGGTGCTGGTGCTCGACATGGGCGAGCCGGTGCGGATCGTCGAGCTGGCGCGGGCGATGATCGAGCTCTCCGGCCTCGACCCCGACCGCGACATCGAGATCGAGGAGGTCGGGCGCCGGCCGGGGGAGAAGCTGCACGAGGAGCTGTTCAACGGCTACGAGCGCCCGCGGCCGACCGCCACCGAGAAGATCCTGCGGGCAGAACGCTTGCCGCTCGCGCCGGAGGTCGTGGAGGAGGTGTTCGCCGAGGTCAACCTGCTCGTGCTGGAGGGTGACGCTGCCGGGCTCGCCGCGAAGGTGGCCGACCTGACCTCGCGCGTGCGGGAGCCCGTGAGCGCCCCCACGGCGCCCGAGCCGGCAACCGCAGCCGCGGCGCCTGTGCCCCTCATACACTCTGGCGACGCATGATCGCACTGCTGCCGGCGCTTTCGCTCTCCAACAAACTGCTCGAGGTTGGGGCCCTCGCGGCCTTCGCGGCGCTGGTCGGTATCGCGATCCTCTCACTGCTGGTGTTCTCGCAGGCGCGTGAGCTCAAACGCCTGCGCGAGTGGGCCGGCCGCGCCCCGGAGCGCGCGGCGGAGCTCGAGCAACGCGTGGCCACCGAGGCGGCGATGCGCGCCCAACGGGCCTCGCAGCCGGTTGTCCCCCGTTCAGCACCGATGATCGCGCGGCAGGTCGCCGGGCAGCCTCCCGCCACCGCAATGACCGCCGCCGGGCAGCCCGCGCCTGCGGTTCCCGGGCAACCGACGCCCGCGACGCCCGCGCCCACGGTCGCGCCGCTCCCGGCCCCGGTCCCCGGCCAGCCGGCCTTCGTACCCACCGCCCAGACCGTGGCGGGCGCTGCGCAGGCGGGAGCCGATTCCGCGACAGCGGAGGAGTCAAAGCCGGCCGAGGAGTCAAAGCCGGTGGAGGGCGCGAAGCCGGAGGAGACGCAGCCGCAGCCGCCAACCCCGGCGGCGGAGG
>CAYNGQ010000080.1:0-1505 GCA_964396735.1 uncultured Solirubrobacteraceae bacterium
GCCTGCAGCTCCAACACCGCGTCCTCCTCGCCGGAGACGACCACCGAGCCCGGGGCATTCACCGCCGCCAGCGCAACCGTTTGCTCCCGGCCGTTGAGGGCCGCGAACGAGTCCTGCACCTCTTCCTCCGGCGCCGCGATCGCGACCATCGCGCCACCCTCCGGCAACGCGCCCATCAACCGGCCACGGGCAGCAACCAGGCGACATGCGTCCTCCAGCGAGAACACACCCGCCACGTGCGCAGCGGCCAGCTCGCCGATCGAGTGGCCGATCAGGAAGTCGGGGCGCACGCCCCACGCCTCCACCAGCCGGTACAGCGCCACCTCCAGTGCGAACAGCGCCGGCTGCGCCAGCTCCGTGCCGTCCAGCTCGTCTGCGTCGAGGGGCTCTCCGCCGGCACCCCCAGCCACGCCCTCGACCGAATCCACCGAGGACTCCCCCGCAGACTCGGCCCGGCCGAACACCGCCTCCCGCAGCGAGCGGCCGAGGTGCGGATCCAGCCGCGCGCACACCTCGTCGAAGGCCACGCGGAACGCCGGGAATTCCTCGTACAAATCGCGGCCCATACCGATCCGCTGCGCGCCCTGGCCGGTGAACATGAACGCCAACCGCCCGCCGGTGACACCCGCCGGCGGGGCCCCCGCGGAGCGACCCTCGGCGAGCCCCGCGAGACCCTCCAGCAACTCCTCCCGGTCAGCGCCCACCACCACCGCGCGGCGCTCTAGCCGCGGGCGCACCGCGAGTGCACCCGCGACATCGGCCGCGCCGAGCTCCGGGTCGGCCGCGACAAACTCCGCCAGCCGCGCCGCCTGCGCCTCCAAACCGCCCTCGCCGCGACCCGACATGACCCACGCCAGCGCCGCAGGGGAGTCCACCTGCGCCGGCGCGCCCACGGTACCGGTCGCGGCGGCGGTGTCCGACGCGGTACCGGTGGGCGAGGTATCCACGGACGACAAGGTCCCGACGGGCGAGGTCCCCACGGACGGCGAGACCCCGGTGGGCGGGGACTCCGGGGCTGGCGCCTCCTCCAGGACCACGTGCGCGTTGGTGCCGCTGATCCCAAACGACGACACCGCCGCGCGGCGCGGACGGCCGTTGCGCTCCCACGGCGCCGGCTCAGTCAGCAGCGACACCGCCCCCTCGCTCCAATCGACCTGGCGCGAGGGCTCGTCCACGTGCAGTGTCCGCGGCAGCAGCCCGTGGCGCAGCGCCATCACGATCTTGATCACGCCCGCCACGCCGGCCGCCGCCTGCGTGTGGCCGATGTTGGACTTGATCGAGCCGAGCAGCAGCGGGCGCTCTTCGGTGTGGGCCTGCCCGTAGGTCGCCAGCAGCGCCTGCGCCTCGATCGGGTCGCCGAGCGGCGTGCCCGTGCCGTGGCCCTCGACGACGTCCACCTCGCCCGCGGCGACGCGCGCGTTGGCGAGCGCCTGGCGGATCACGCGCTGCTGGGAGGGGCCGTTGGGCGCCGTCAGGCCGTTGCTGGCGCCGTCCTGGTTGACGGC
>CAYNGQ010000081.1:0-2516 GCA_964396735.1 uncultured Solirubrobacteraceae bacterium
CGCCGTTGACGAACACGCCGTTGAGGCTGCGATCGTCGAGCACCCTCACCCCGTCGGGCTGGCGCACGAGCAGGGCGTGCCGGCGCGAGACGGTGGGGTCGTCGAAGCGGACGTCCGCCGCCAGGCTGCGCCCCACCCGCGTCCACTCCTGGGTCAGCCCCACCACCATGTTCTCGCCGTCCTCCTCGTAGGCGAGATACTCCCCGGGCCGCTCGATCTGCTCCTTCGCCTGTGCCACCCACTCCAGCTCGTCCTCGTCCGGGCTCTCGAGCGAATGGGCGCCGAGGCCCGCGGCGAGATCCGGTGCGCCGCTGTGGGCGAGGCGCCCGACGCTGAACAGCGAGGCGCGCACGAAGCTGGCCCCCCCGCAGCCGGGGCAGTCGCTCAGCGTGTCGGAGGCGGCCAGCGTAAGCACGTAGCCGCAGCGCTGACAACGAAAGGATCCCGCTCCCGCCATTGTGCCCGAGGTCAGTGACTCCACCATCTCACAGCTCCTCTTCTCCTTGGGATACGTCCCGGCGCTCATTTGCCGGCAGACCCTGCGGGAATCATAACCGCACTTCTCTCGTTAGGTCTAAAAGGCTTGTAATTTTCTGGAGACTCGTGGGAGAGAGTCCCAGAGGTGTACGTCGGCCAGAGAGCGGGGGACCTGGGGTAGCGGGGTCTTTCTACCCTGCCATCGCTGCCTTCAAACGGACCGGTGAGGGCCGGTAGGGCGGCGGCCTCCGGGGCCGGTAAGGGCTTGGAGCCAAGGGCCGGGGATCGGTGGTCGTCGGGCGCGGAGAACCCGGCAGGAGATGGCCGCCAGGCGGCGAAATCACGTGCATGCCTCCCGCTACCGTCACCGATATCGAGCAGTTCGAGCGCGTCCTGCTGCGCCGCAGTGTGGGCGTGCTGACATCCGACCGCAATCACTGCGCCGACTGCGGGCGCACCCCGCTGGTCGGTGAGCGCGTGCACCTCTACGAGGGGCGCGGCGGGGGCGTCGTCTGCGAGCTCTGCCGGCCGCTGCGGCGCGACCATCCCGCGGCCACCGAGACGGTGCGCCACTCCCCGCACGGCAACGGCGTGCGCCTGATGGCTCGCGCGGCGTAGCACCTGCAGCCGCCCCTGCCGGCTACCGATCGCCTCACAGCCTGCCCCCCAGTGTGCGCGGCGTAGCTTGCGTCCGGAGTGGCCCTATAAACTGCCGGGCGCGATGGACCCGCTGACCGTCTCGATCATGATCGACGCTCCCCGCGAGCGGGTGTTCGACTACCTGCAGGACATCGCCAACCACTCTGAGTTCACCGACCACTATTTGCGCGATTGGCACCTCACGCGCGAGAACTCCGTCGGCCGGGGGGCGGGCGCGCGCTTTCGCGTGGCAGCCCCGGGGCCGGGCAACCGCTTCAGCTGGGGCGACGTCACCTTCGCCGAGGTGGAGGCTCCGCACCGCATCGTCGAGGTGGGGCGCGGCGGCAAGACCAACAGGATCCGCACGCTGGGCGTATACGAGCTGGCGCCGGGCGCCGGCAACACCACGCGCGTGCGGTACACGCTGGAGACCCAGCCCTTCACGCTCTCCGACCGCCTGATGGAGTCCTTCGGGGCGCGCGGGTGGCTGCGGCGCAAGAACATGAAGGCGATGCGCCGCCTGCGTTCGATCATCGAGAGCGGCGAGGGGCGCGGTCAGCGCGTCACGGTCGCCGGCGGGTAAACTGCCGCCTCGCATGCACCGCCTCCCGCGCACAGCGCTGCTCAGCAGAGTTCCCGCCAGAAGGGGCGCGGGCTCTGTGGCGGCGTGGGCTCTTGCCCTGTCCGCCGTGCTGGCGGCGCTGGCGCTCGGGGCCTGCGGGGAATCGCACACCCGGGTCACGACCGGCACCTACGCGGGCGACGGCGGCAGGAACGCGCCCTACCTCAACGTCGGGTCGCTGGTCTACGAGGTGCAGATCTCGCGCGAGCTCAACCCCTACAACACCGAAGACTCCTCCTACCTGCTCGGGCTGACGTCCGCGCAAGCCGCGCTGAAACCCGGGGAAGAGTGGTTTGGGGTGTTCATGCAGGTCTACAACGAAAGCACCGTCCCGCACCCCGCCGCCACCGACTTCACGGTGGCCGACACCCAGGGCAACGTCTACCACCCGGTCATCCCCGGCCCCGCCAACCTGTTTGCCTACCGCGGTGGGATCGTGCCCGCCAACAACCAGATCCCCGCGCCCAACACGGTCGCCGCCAATGGGCCCACGCAGGGCGAGCTGCTGCTGTACAAGATCAAAGTCGAATCGCTCGACAACCGGCCGTTCACGCTGAAGATCGTCGATCCACGCGACCCCATGCAGACGGCCTCCGCGGAACTCGACGTTTAAGAACGGCTTTCAAAAAGACCGGCACGCCCGGATACGTCCCTGGACACTGCACTGGATCGCCACGGTCCGTCTTGCCCGTGCTACCAGCACGGGCTGCGCCGGCCCGCGGCGCCCAGCTTGGTCCAGGAACGCCCCGGTCGCACCGTCTATTTTGAAAGACGTTCT
>CAYNGQ010000082.1:0-12123 GCA_964396735.1 uncultured Solirubrobacteraceae bacterium
GGGATGAACACGAGCATGTAGTCGAGCGTGCCGCCCTGGGGGTCGATGTATTCGCGCGTCCCGACCTCCTTGATGCGCATGCGCACGTCGCGCTTGAACGCCTTCGCCGCCTCATCGCGCTCGCGCTCGGTGGCGCCCTCCAGGTAGCGCTGATACTCGACCATCGGCGTCTTGACGTCCATGTTCAGCCGCTGGTCCTGCACGAAGAACGTGAAGTCCGGCCGCGAGGCGCCACCGGGGATCTGTTGCTGCTTGCGGTACTGGACGCCCTCGATGAACCCGGCCATCCGCAGCACGTCCTCGGCCATCCGCTCGCCCCACTGGCCGCGCGTCTGCGAGCCCGACAGCACCTCGTTGAGGCGGCCGGTCTGAGTGCGCAGCAGTTCGGTCTGCTGCTTGCTCTCGCGCGTGACCGCCTCCAGCTTGACGATGCTCTCGCCGCGCTTGGTATCGACCTCGCGCACCCACTGGTGCAGCGTGAGCAGCTCTTTGCGCACTTCCGCGAGGCCCTTGTCAATCTCGCTCTGGCGCGCCTTCAGCTGCTCCTCCCCGCGGCCGGTCTCCTTCTCGAGCTCGGCCTTGTTGTGAGCGACCAACTGCTCGACACCGGCCTTCTGGATCTCGCCCTGCACGCGCGCGAGGTTGGAGTGCAGCGCCGCGACGATCCGCTCGGTCTCGCCCGCGTCCAGCTGCGCGGGAGCCTCCCGCCCCTGGCGCTGGAGCAGCACCACGACCAAGGCGATCAGGACAACCAAAAGCAGCGCGAGCACGTAAAGCATCGCTGACGATTATGCGCGGCGCTCCGGCGGGAAAAAACTACGTCGCCTAGACGGCCGAGAGGCAAGCGAGGCAAGGACGCAAGGAGCGTGGCGTGCTGGCCGAAACGGGGATGCGAGCGCAGCGAGTGTCTCCCGGCTTCGGTACGCGAGCGACTGAGGACGCAGCATCGCGCCGCCTATCGGCCGTCTAGGCGTGCGCGGCGGCGCGCTCGCCGGAGGCCTGCTCGACGACCTTCTGCGCGAGGTGGGCGGGGATCTCCTCGTAGCGCAGGAACTCCAGCGTGTAGTCGCCCTGGCCACCCGTTATGGAGCGCAGGTCGGGGGCGTAGCTGAGCATCTCCGCCATCGGCACCTCGGCTTTGATCTCGGTGGTCGCACCCACGGGCTCCATCCCCTGGGGGCGCCCACGGCGGGAGTTGAGATCGCCGATCACGGCGCCGACGGACGCCTCCGGCACCGACACCGTGACGAGCATGATCGGCTCCAGCAGCACCGGGTCGGCCTGCTCGAGCGCCTGCCTCATCGCCGCCGCCCCCGCCAGCTTGAAGGCGATCTCCGAGGAGTCCACCGCGTGGTAGGAGCCGTCGAGGAGCGTCACCCGCACGCCCTTCACCGGGTAGCCCGCCAGCACCCCCTCGCCCATCGCCTCGCGCACCCCTTTCTCGACCGCGGGGATGAACGAAGAGGGGATCACCCCGCCCTTGATGCGGTCGACAAACTCGAAGTCGGAGTGGGTGGGATCGGGGTGGGTGGGGTCGGATCCATCGAGCGGTTCGATCTCGATGTGGCAGTCGCCGAACTGGCCACGTCCGCCCGACTGCTTCTTGTGGCGTCCGTGCGCCTTGGCGGAGCCCCGGATCGTCTCCTGATAGGGCACGCGCGGGGGCTTCAGCGCGACCTCGACGCCGAAGCGCTGGCGCAGGCGATCGACGATCACTTCGACGTGCACCTGCGAGAGGCCCGCGACGATCTGCTCGCCCGTCTGCGGGTCGCGGTGCAGGTCGATCGTCGGGTCCTCCTCCTGCAGGCGGCGCAGCGAGGAGAAGACCTTGTCCTCCTCCCCCCTGCTCTCGGCCTCGATCGCGAACGCCATCACCGGCGCCGGCAGCTTCAGCGCCGGCAGCTCGATCGGCGCGTCGCGGGCCGCCAGCCAGTCGCCCGAGCGGGTCTCCTTGAGCTTCGCCACCGCGCCGATGTCACCCGGACCGAACTCATCGACGTGCACCACCTCCTTGCCCGCGAACGTCAACAGCTGGCCGATCCGCTCCCGCGCGTGCGCGCGGGTGTTGAGCACCTGCGTGTCGTGGCGCATCGTGCCCTGGTAGACGCGCAGCAGGTTGATCCGCCCCGCGAACGGGTCGGCGCGGGTCTTGAAGACGTACGCGAACAGCTCCTGCTCCTCCGCCGGTTCGAGCGTCAGCTCACCCACCTCCAACGCCCCGTGCTTGACCGGCGAGGGGAGGTCCTCGACGATCGCGTCCAGCAGGCGCGTGGTGCCGAGGTTGGCGCTCGCCACGCCGCACACCACGGGGAAGATGCGCCCGTGGTTGGTGCCATCCTTCAGCGCCCCGACGATCTCCTCGTGGGAGATAGCCTCACCCTCCAGGTAGCGCTCCATCAACGCGTCCGACACCTCCGCGACCTCGTCCATCAGCTTCTCGCGGTACTCCTGCGCGCGCGCCGCGTGCTCGTCGGGGATCGGTATCTCCGTCCAACCGCGACGTTGGCCGCCGCCTGCGGCGGCGGGGTGGGCGGGATTCCCATCAATTTGACGGAAGGCCTGCATGTCTACGAGGTCGATCACGCCCTCCAGCTCCTGCTCGGCGCCCATCGGGATCTCCGTGGCGACCACGTGGGGGCCGAACGCCGCCTTCAGCTGCTCCAGCGTGCGGAAGAAGTCGGCACGCTCGCGGTCGAGCATGTTGACGAACAACATCCGCGCGATGTCCAGCTCGGCGGCGCGCGCCCACAGACGCGCGGTGGAGACCTCCACGCCCATCACCCCGTTGACCACGAACACGGCCGACTCGCACACGCGCAGCGCGCCCAGCGCGTCCGCCACGAAGCTCGGCTCGCCAGGCGTGTCGAGCAGGTTGATCTTGCGCTCGCCCCACTCGAAGGAGCTCAGCGCGGTGGAGATCGACATCTGCCGTGCCTGCTCGTCGGGGTCGGCGTCGGAGACCGTGTTGCCGTCCGTCACGCTCCCCAGCCGACTGGTCACCCCCGCCTCGAATAGCAGCGCCTCGTGCAGCGAGGTCTTCCCCGCCCCGCGGTGGCCGACGAGGGCGACGTTGCGAATCCGATCCGCCGCTGTGTGCATGTGACCTCTCCTTTCCGGGGGTCCATCCAACATACAGCGCGGGGCGCTGCTTCGCCAGGGGCGTTCCCGAGCCGCCGGCATGAAGGCGCGGGCCCGGCGCGTGCGCGCGGTGACCGGTGACAGCCACCTCGGCCCCGGGCGGGCGCCCTCGTGTCTCCCCCTCCCCACCCACGTGGGGGCAGGCGCTCGGATCAGTCGAAGGAGTCGCTCTGCATGCGCGAGCGCAGCCGCAGCACGGCCTTGGTGTGCAGCTGGGAGATGCGCGACTCGGTCACGCCCAGCACCTCGCCGATCTCGCGCAGTGTGAGGTTCTCGTAGTAGTACAGCGCGATCACCAGCTTCTCGCGCTCCGGCAGCCGCGCGATCGCGTCGGCGATGCGGTCCTTCATGTCGCCCACGTCCAGCGCCCGCGCCGGGTCGGGCGCGCCCGGGTCCTCCAGGGTGTCCATCAGCGACACCTGGTCGCCGCTGGAGTCCGACACGCTCCACAACTCGTCCAGCGCCGCGATCGAGGAGTGCGAGATCGCCAGCAGCGAGTCCTGCAGTTCCTGCTCGCCGATGCCCAGCTCCGCCGCCAGCTCCGCGTCGGTGGCCGCCCTTTGCAGGCTGTGCTCGAGCTTCGAGTTGGCGCGCTCGATTTCGCGCGCGCGCGCCCTGACGCTGCGCGGCACCCAGTCCATCGAGCGCAGCTCGTCGATGATCGCGCCCTTGATGCGAGTGATCGCGTACGTTTCGAACTTGATCTCGCGCGAGGGGTCGAAGCGCTCGATCGCCGAGATCAAGCCCACCAGGCCATAGGAGACCAGGTCGGCCTCCTCCACGTGCGGGGGCAGTCCCGCCGCGGTGCGGCCGGCGACGTACTTGACCAGCGGCGAGTAGGCGACCACGAGGCGCTCGCGCGCCCGCCGATCGCCGTCGGACTTATAGCGCCGCCACAGATCGCGCAGCTCGACCGTCTTTACGTTGGTCTCCAGGGCTTTACTCCGACTGGTCAGGCTCGAGGGTGGCTGCGTGCATAAGCGCCTTTCAGCCTGGCGGACTCTACCCGAGTGTATACCTGCGTCGTCGAGACGCTGGCATGGCCGAGCAGCTCTTGGATGCTGCGCAGGTCGGCGCCGCCGTCCAGCAGGTGGGTGGCGAAGCTGTGGCGCAGGGTGTGCGGCGAGGCCCCGCCGGCGATGCCCGCGCGCCCGGTCCACTTGCGCAGGCGCCGGCGCACGTCGCTGGTGCTCAGGCGCCTGCCGGTCTTGCTCAGGAACAGCGGCCCGCCCGCTTCCCTATGCGCCACGCGCGCCCGCCACTCCCGCTCTCGCGGGCCGCGGTACTCGTGCAGCGCCGTCATCGCCAGCTCCCCGACTGGCACGTAGCGCGTCTTGCGACCCTTGCCTTCGACGCGCAGCTGCTCCCCATCCCAGTCGACGTCGTCGATCCCCAGCGACACGAGCTCCTCCGCCCGCAGCCCGCAGGCGTAGGCCAGCTCGAACATCGCCCTGTCGCGCAGCTCCAGCGCCGGGAGGGTCGCTGCCTGGTGAGTGTGACCGGCTTGGGTGGGGCCAGCTTGGGTGGGGCCAGCTTGGGGGCCCGGAATGCTCTCCAGCAGCCGCACCATCTCGCTCGCCTTCAGCACACGCGGCAGACGCGAGGGCTGGCGGGGGGTCGCCACCAGGTCGGCGGGGTTGCCCGCGATCAGGCCGTGCTCGCGCTGGCTGGAGAACAAACCCCTGACGGCCGCCAGCTTGCGGGCGGCGCTCGCCGGCGCCGCGCCGGCCTCCGAGAGCCCCGCCACGTAGCGGCGCACCTCGCGCACATCCACATCCGCCGGCGTCTTTCCCCGGGCGTACGCCCAGTGCGCGAACTGCTCCAGATCGACGGCATAGGCTCGGCGCGTGCGCTCCGCTGCGTCGCGACGGCGCAGGTCCTCCTGCAGCAGCTCCAGTGCCGCCCCCCACTCCGTTGGCAGGTCCCGATTCCCCTCGCCGGCGTTTCCCTCCACGGCCATATGCCAGCTATTTCGCCGTGCAGCCGCCTATAACCTGCTCGCGCCCACCTTCGTCTCGGAGCCGACCGGTGCACCGACCACTGGTGCCAGCCGCCGCGCGAGCTCGTGCCAGTCGCGCGCGCAGATCACATCCTCTTCCTCGCACATCTCCTCGTTCCACGGGTGCACAAGCGTCGCCGCGACGATGCCGCGCTCCAGCGCTCCCGCGATGCTGAGCGGGCTGTCGTCGATCAGCAGCTCGATCCCCTCCCGCACGCACGTCTCCACGCGCTCGGTGGGACACTGCAGATCGTCGAACGGCAGCCCGATCGCATCCAGCCAGGCGGCCGTCGAGCGGCGGCAGCACGTGGCGGGGTAGCTCAACAGCTGCACGAAGTGACCCTGGGCGTGCCATTCGCGGACAGTGTCCACCGCGCCGTCGTAGGGGATGCCCGCGAGGATGCGCTGGTCGGAGTGGCTCTCGCGCACGCACACCTCCAACTGCTCGGGACGCAGGCGCGTGAGCCCCCACGTCAGTTGCTCCTCATACGGCAGCTTCACGCCGAAGCGCCGCATCGAGACGTCGGAGATGACGTCCCAGTGGTGATGCAAAGTCGAGTCGATGTCCACCGCGATCCTCATTGCCTACCCCGCTTCCGTTGCCTGCCGACTACCTTCCCCTATAAACACAACGCACAGACGATCAGATCTGTCTTCAAATAGCCAGTAAATTGTGCCGATGACCACGGTCGCCTCCCCCTCCCCGCCGGATCTGCGCCACGTCTACGGGCCCCAGGGGCGCTCCCCCTGGCTGGACATCGACTGGCGCACCCACCAGCACTGGACAATTGTAAACGATACGCCGATCAATGTGATCGAGTTGGGGGAAGGACCGGCGCTGCTGTTCGTCCACGGGCTCTCCGGCTCCTGGCCCAACTGGCTGGAGCAGCTGCCCGTGCTCGCTGCCGACTATCGTGTCATCGCGCTCGACCTGCCCGGCTTCGGGCGCTCGCCGATGCCCCCCGGCGGCGAAGTGTCGATCGCCGGCTACGCCGACCTGCTCGACGCGCTGCTCGAGCAGTTGGGGGTCGAGAGCGCCGCCGTCGTGGGCAACTCGATGGGCGGGTTCATCTCCGCCGAGCTCGCGATCCGCCACCCGCGACGAGTCGAGCGCCTGGTGCTGGTGTCACCCGCCGGCATCTCCACCCACCAGGACCCCCGCCTCCTCCGCTACCTGCCGTGGGTTCGTCGCATGGAGCGCTCGGCCATGGCCTACGGCGGCTGGCTGGCCTCCCACGCCGACGCCGTCACCCGCCGTCCCGGGCTGCGCAACGCCTTCTTCGGCACGATCGTGCCCCACCCCGAGCGGCTGCCCGCCCCGCTGGTCGCCGAGCAGCTGCGTGGCGCGGGCAAGCCCGGTTTGATCCCTGCCGCACAGGCGATCACCGAGTACGACCTGCGCCCCAACCTGGAGCGGATCGCCTGCCCCACCCTGGTGGTATGGGGCGACCGCGACCGCGTGATCAGCCGCCGCGACCTGGAGGTGTTCGCCGAACTGATTCCCGGCGCGCGCAAAGTGATGTACGAGGACACCGGCCACATGGCGCAGCTGGAGCGGCCCGCCGAGTTCAACGCGCTGCTGGCGGAGTTCCTCTCCTAAAAAAACGGGAGGGGGTCTGAAGGCCCGCCCGCCCGGGCCTGCCCTCCCCCAACTACTCAGCGGCTGACCGCGCCCTCGGCGGCGCTGCCCACCAGCTTGGCGTACTTGGCGATCGCGACCTCTTCGCGGCCGGTGCGCGCGGCCGGTGCGTAGGCACGCAGGCGCTCGGCGATCTGCTCCTCGCTGAGCGCCACGTCGATGCGCCGCTCGTCCACGTCGATCGTCAACTCGTCGCCGTCGCGCAGCGCCCCGATCGGGCCGCCCCGCACCGCCTCGGGGGCGATGTGGGCCGCCATGAACCCGTGCGTGGCGCCGGAGAAGCGCCCGTCGGTGATCAGCGCCACCGACTCGCCGAGCCCCTCCCCCACGATCGCCGCGGTGACCGCCAGCATCTCGCGCATCCCCGGGCCGCCCGCGGGGCCCTCGCCGCGGATCACCACCACGTCGCCCGCGCCGATCGCCTTCGCCAGCACCGCCGCCATCGCGGCCTCCTCGCCGTCGAACACGCGCGCGGGGCCAGTGTGGTGGCGGCGCTCGTGGCCGGCCAGCTTCACCACGCAGCCGTCCGGCGCCACGTTGCCGCGCAGGATCGCAAACCCACCCGTCGCCTTCAGCGGATTGGAGAGCGGGCGCACCACCTGCTGGCCGGGCGTCTCCCGCGCGGCGGCGGCCTCTTCGCCGATCGTGCGGCCGGTCACCGTGATCGCCTCCTCGTTGAGCACGCCCGCCTCTGCCATGCGCTTCAGCACCAGCGGGATGCCCCCCGCCTCATACAGATCGGTCGCCACATAGTGCCCGCCCGGCTGCAGGTCGCACAGCAACGGCGTGCGCTCGGAGATCCCATCGAACTCGTCGATCTTCAGCGGCACCCCCATTTCGCTGGCGACCGCCAGCAGGTGCAGCACGCCGTTGGTGGAGCCCCCGCTCGTGGCGACCGCCGCGATCGCGTTCTCCAACGCGGCGCGCGTGATTACTTCGCTGGGTCGCAGCCCTCGACGCAGCACGTCCATCGCCAGTTCGCCGCACTGCACGGCGACCTCCAGCTTGCGCCCGTCCTCCGCCGGCACCATCGCCGAGCCCGCCGGCGAGATGCCCAGCACCTCGAACGCCATCGCCATCGTGTTGGCGGTGAACTGCCCTCCGCACGCCCCCGCTCCGGGCGAGGCGACCTCCTCCAGTTCGTGCAGTTCCTCCTCGGTGATCTTCCCGGCGGCAAACTGGCCCACCGCCTCGAACACCTGCTGGATCGTCACGTCCTCGCCGTGGAAGTGACCGGGGCGGATCGAGCCGCCGTATAGCATCAGCCCGGGGATGTCCAGCCGCGCCAGCGCCATCACCGTACCCGGGATCGTCTTGTCGCAGCCGGAGATGCACACCAGCGCATCGAAGTAATGGGCGCTCGCGACCAGCTCGATCGAGTCGGCGATCAGCTCGCGCGACACCAGCGAGGCGCGCATTCCCGCCGTGCCCATCGTGATCCCGTCGGAGATCGCGATCGTGTTCAGCTCCATCGGCGTGCCGCCGGCCGCGCGGATGCCCTCCTTCACCTTCGCCGCCAGCACGCGGTTGTTGAAGTTGCACGGCATCGTCTCGATCCAGGAGTGCGCCACCCCCACGATCGGCTTCGCCAAGTCCTCCGCGGAGTAGCCGATCCCGTGCAGGTAGGCGCGCGCCGCGGCCCGCTCGGGGCCCTCCGTCAGCGCGCGGCTGCGGTGTCTGACATCAAAGGTGCTCACGCGGCGCGAACACTACCCGCCGCGCGCTCGAGGCGCTCCCGCTCCCAGCGCGCCAGCCGGGCAAGGTCCTCGCGCACCTGCTGCGGATCGACCTGGCGGCCCGGCAGGTGCATGTTGGCATCGGCGATCAACCGCCGCTCGTCCGCCGTCAGCGCCATCCACTTCGCCAACACGTCGTCCGCGTCGGGCAGCCGCGCGCTCCCGTAGGGGCGGGTCTCGTCGGGGAACGCCACGCAGTACTCGTTCAGCAGCGCCCCTGTCTGCGGGATGTACGCCACGATTGGCCTGTGCGGGTACAGCAGGTAGGCGTACGGCGCCCCGTCGGTGTGAGTCACCGCACGACTCGGCGCCCACACGCGCAGGAAGCCCAGGTCCCGGTACATCGCCCACTCTTCCTCGTTGACGCACGAGCGCAACAGCTCACGGGCGCGCTGCTCCGCGCGCAACTCGCGGCCGGGGTCGTAACCCTGCGGGCCGAAACGGGGATGCTCGCCGGAGGCGAGCGTCCCCCGGCTTCGGTCGGTAGCGCGGCTTGCCCGGCGGCGAGCGGCGAGCTCGTGGGCAAGCTGCGGCAGCGACACACGCAGGCGTGGCAGCGCGAGCTCCCACAACAGCACCGCTGCCATGATCGCGGCGGCGCTCAGTGGGAGCAGCATCTCCCCCCGCCTCTCTCTACCGACCCGCCCCGCCGGCGGCCCGCGGGAAGAAGATCACCCGCTCCGCATCCCGCGGCACATCGTCGAAGCTTCTAACCATCTCCGCCTCGCGGCGGCCGTCGGTGCGCTCCGTGGGCACCGCCGCCCACATTCCCGCGTCGAGCTCCCGGCGAAACGCCTCGATCAGTTCCCGCTCCTGCTCGGGCACCTCCATGTCGCCCTCCACGAGCACGATCTCGCCATGACCCGGCTTTAGACGCAGGAGCCTCATCGGGGACCGGGCTTCACACGCGGGAGCTTCATCGTCCGTCGATTATGGCACTCCGGCGGGCCGCCAACCCGGCAATATCGACCGGACCAGCGCCCGCGCCGACATCGCGCAGGCCCCGCCTCACCGCCTCGCCCGCCAGCCGGCGGGCCGTGCGGGCCGCCTCGAGCGGGGTCTGGCCGAGAGCGAGCGCCGCCGCCAACACCGCGGAGTGGGTGCAGCCCGAGCCGTGCGTCGCGCCGTCGGGGTGGCGCTCGCCGGGGATCTCGATGACCTCCGGCTCGTCCGTTCCCTCCGTTCCCGCTCCTCGCGCAAGGAACAGGTCGACGGCAGTAGTGCGATGGCCGCCGGTCAGCACCACCGTCTGCGGCCCGAGCGCGAGCACGGCGCGCGCCAGTACCTCGGCGTCCCCGTCAGCGGGCGCGGTGCGCGCCGGCGTCTGCACGTGCCGACCGACGTGGGTGAACTCGGCGCCGGCGAGCACTCGCGCCTCCGGCAGGTTGGGGGTAAGCACCGTGGCGCGGGGCAGGACCTCCCGCACGAGCACCCGCTCGGCCTCGAGCGCGAGCAGGCGGGCGCCCGACTCGGAGACCATCACGGGGTCCACCACCACCGGCGTGCCGGGGGGCAGCTCATCCAGCGCGCGCGCCACCGCGAGCGTCACCTCCGCTGTTCCCAGCATCCCCACCTTCACCGCGTCGACGCCGATGTCGCTCACCACGGTGCGGATCTGCGCCAGCACGAGCTCCGCCGGCACCATCCGCACGACGTCGACGCCCACGGTGTTCTGCGCGGTGATGGCGGTGATCGCCGTCATCCCGTGCACGCCACAGCACACGAAGGCCTTCAGGTCGGCCTGGATGCCAGCGCCGCCGCCGGAGTCGGAGCCGGCGATCGACAGCACCTTGCGGGTTTCGGGCATGCGGTCAGGAGTCCATGCTGCCGCCGCCCGCTTTCGGCGGCCGTCCCCCGATTTCGGGCTTGAGCGACGCGAAATGGAAAACGATTTGCTCGACCTTCTGGCGCTTGGACAGCCCAGAGTCGTAGGTGCTGTCCACAAACCGCTCGGCCGTGGTGCGTTGGTTCGGCGGCATGTTCAGCTGGTCGAGGAGCTCGAGGATGACGCTTCGTGTCTGGTTGAGTCCCGAATCGAGAAATGCCGGTACCACCTCCCTGGTCAGGAAGTCGTGATCGACCGCTCTGGTTGCGGTAGGAGCCGACGTGGAATCGCGTCGGTCCACCACGCCCCAGCCAACCTTCACACCTTCGGTATAGGAGCGAATCGCTTTCTTCCTGGAGATCCACAGCGCCACGAGGGTGGCAACCAGGGTGATCCCCACCACACCCAGCAGCGCCAGCAGCGCCCGCTTCTTTCCCAACGTGCTGAAGATCAGGTAGACAGACGCGGCAACGCAAAGTGCCGTGCCGAGCATGGAGAGAACTGCGACACGCCCTCTGCGACCATTCTCATCGTTCATCCGACGGCCCCGACCTCAGCCTGCCAGCTTGGCGCCCGATGCAATCGCAGCGAGCAGGATCAGCGCTCCGGCGACGTTTGGCACGAAAATGCCCATCCATCTCCTGAGCGCTGGCGGGGTTGCGGTGGTGTACCCCCAAGTTCTGATCATCCCCGGCAGGCCACTCGCACCCATGATGAACACGAAGATGAGCGTAGCGACCTGGGGCGACGTAAGCGAGTCACGCGCGTGAGCCGTACTGAACGCCAGCAGTGCCACAGACACAACGGCCGCAACCACCCAGTCGCGCCACCAAACCAGGTCCTCCCTGACCAGACCGTGTTTGGCGTCATCGTCGGGGGGCTGTCGTGAGAGCAGCTTCAACCAGACCTGCAGGGCGACGGTGATCGCGGCGATCACACCTCCCAAGGCGATTGGGCCGAGCAGCGGTTGCGCAACCACGGTGTGCGCCGGCCTCCGCCTGTGGTGGTGACGGGCGTGCCGCCGGTGAATGGTCGCGCCGCGACCCCGTGGGAGTGCGCCACGAGCTTCCGAAGCCACCGCAAGCGATCCGCCCAGTGCCAACACGACCAGTAACAGCGCGGCACACGCGGACGGCGTCGGATGCAACATATGCGATCGAAGCTCACGCATCGGCGTGCAGTGTAACCAGCTCGCCGGCTTCCGACAGTCGGACATGGCTTGGTCGGCACGGCGTCCCGCGCCGGCGCTCTGCGCGGTGCGGTCGTCATTGCGCGCGCGGCGCGCCCTCGGACGCAGCATGCCATTGCGTGCCGAAGCATTACAGCGGAGGGTCCACCGCGCCGCCATTGTCCCGCGTTCGCGGCCCGCCGAGCAGCTCGGCGATCACGTGGCGGAGGATCACGGTTGCCGGTGTCTCCCATATCCGCTGCCCCGGGTGGCGCATGCGCCACCCGGCGAGGCCGCACATGTGCGGCCTCGGCCGGACAGTGCATGCACTGTCCGGCCTGCCGGCACATGTGCCGGCAGGACACAGCCTGTGGGCTCTTTTTCAGGCCGCGAACCGCTGGGCCGCGCGGGCCCGCGCCTTGGCGGCCTCGACCTCGCGGTCCTTCGGCGGCGCCGAGGTGACGAGCGCATCGAGCAGCTCCTTCGAAGCCGCCGCCACCGCCTCGACCGCGCGCGCGAACGCCTCGGAGTTGGCCTGCGAGGGCTGCGTGAAGCCGCTGATCTTCCGCACATACTGGAGCGCGGCCGCCCGCATGTCCTGGTCGGTGACGTCCTCGG
>CAYNGQ010000083.1:0-2637 GCA_964396735.1 uncultured Solirubrobacteraceae bacterium
CGGCTTGCGGTTGGACTCCGGCAGCACGTCCAGCAGCTCCTGATCGGCGCGTTCGATCGGGTCAGATCCGGCCCCGCGCGCTCGAATCGGCACGGGCGATTCACAGTTCTGGGGCATGAACGACAGGTATTGCTTGATGCGCTCGATGCACTGCTCGTCGTCGGCCACCTCCATGTCGCCGACGCCCGACTTGCGGCAGTGCACGCGCGAGCCGCCGAGCTCCTCCTGGGTGACATCCTCGCCGATCGCGGCGCGCACGAGGTGCGGCCCGGCGAGCGCCATCGAGCCGCGGCCCTTGACCATCGGGACGAAGTCGGCGAGCCCGGGGATGTAGGCGGTGCCGGCGGCGCACGGCCCCATCAGCGCGGCGACCTGCGGGATCACGCCGCTCATCACCACCTCCTCGCGGAACAGGTGCCCGGAGCCGGCGAACATCGCGCCGGCGGCCTCCTGCACGCGCGCGCCGGCGGAGTCGAGCAGCCACACGAACGGGATCCGCTTGGTCAGCGCCAGCTCGCGCAGGCGCGTCACCTTGATCTCGCCGGTCATCCCCATCGAGCCGGCCATCACGGTGAAGTCGTACGCGCACACCGCGGCGAGGCGGCCGTCGATCTTGCCGTAGCCGGTGATCACCCCGTCGGCGGGCGCCTCCACGCCGTCCATCGCGCGCTGCGCGGAGTGCGGGCGACCGTGGATGCCGAGCTCGACGAACGTGCCGGGGTCGATCAGCAGCGCGATCCGCTCGCGCGCGGTGAGCTTTTCGCGCTCGTGCTGCTTGGCGATCTTCTCCTCGCCGCCGCCCAGCATCGCCTTCGCGCGGCGAGCTTCGAGGTCCTCCACCAGCGGGCGCAGCAGGGAGGTCGGGGCCTCGGTCGCGTTGTCACTCATCATCGTCCTTTCCACACCGGGTCGCGCTTCTCGAAGAACGCGGTGACGCCCTCCACGATGTCCTCGGTGGAGAGCGCCAGCGTCAGCTGCGCGCGCAGATAGTCGAGGGCATCCTCCAAAGGCATATCGAGCTGGCGGCGCATCGCCTCCTTGCCGAGGCGCATGATCAAAGGCGACTTGGCGGCCAGCTTCCCCGCCCACGCGGCGACAGCGGCGTCGAACTCCTCGACTGGCACAACCTTGTTGACGATCCCCGCCGCCA
Source organism: uncultured Solirubrobacteraceae bacterium (assembly GCA_964396735.1). Taxonomy (GTDB): domain Bacteria; phylum Actinomycetota; class Thermoleophilia; order Solirubrobacterales; family Solirubrobacteraceae; genus Palsa-744. Next base: position 1,151 of record CAYNGQ010000083.1, read on the forward strand.
GCGCCTCCTGCGCCGACCAGCGCTCGCCGAGCAGCAGCAGCTCGTTGGCGCGCTTGCGCGGCACGTTGCGGTAGATCAAAGCCATGATCATGAACGGGAACGCACCCACGTTGATCTCCGGCGTGCCGAACGTGGCGGCCTCGGAGGCGACGATCAGATCGCACGCCAGCGCGATCCCCAGCGCCCCGGCGAGCACGTGCCCCCGCGCCGCGCAGATCACGGGCTTGGGGAAAGAGCAGATCAGCTTGAACAGCCCCACGAAGCGCTCGGAGCCGAAGTGCTTGTACACCAGCGGCACATCGCCGGCGAACCCGCCGAGGTTGGCGCCGGAGGAGAACACCTTCTCGTGCGAGGAGGCCAGCACCACACAGCGCACCTCGGCCTCGTCGCGCGCCCGCTCGAACGCCGCGATCAGCCCGCCCAGCAGCTCGGCAGAGAGCGCATTGCGGGTGGCCGGTTCGTTCAGCGTGATCGTGGCGATGCCGTCGGCAAGGTCGTAAAGCACGAATGGCCGCGGGGCGTCAGACGTGGGCGGTGACTGCTCTGCGGCTGGCTGAGCGGTTACGGGCTGCTCGGACACGGTGGGCATCGTACCCGGCCGGCGTAGCCAATGCAGCATTGCTTGGCTATTCAGCCAGGGCGCTGGGGCGCGTTACCGGGCGCTATTCCCAAACGATCCGCTCGGCCAGCTCCTTCGGCCCGAACTCGATCAGACCGCTGCGCTCGATCGGCTCGTAGCGGTCGCCGCGCAGCCCGAGCCAGTGGACCTCGCACTTCTTCGGATCGACGATCAAGACCTCTTCGACATCGTGGGCGGCGTAGAAGGGGAGCTTGGCCCAGCTCTCGTCCTTGGGGGAGACAATCTCCACGACGAGCGCCGCGGTCGGGTAGTAGAACCGATCGGGCCCGGGATGATGGATGCCGCCGTCGGGCACGCGGTAGTTGCCTTTGGTCCCGAGATTGAAGTCCGCCAAGGGCAGCAGCCCCGCGGCCCGTGAGGGACCATCGAGCAGCGCAGTGATCTGCTGCAGTACGCGACCGTGGCGACCGTGCGGAGTGGGGTTCACGTGCAGCACCCCGTCCCACATCTCATCGGCGCGATCGAGGCCGAGCTGTTTGCGGCGATAAAGCAGCTCATCGATCTCCACCGGGAGCGGATCGAGGATGACCGTCGGCATAGGGCCGATTCTACCGCCCACGCGCCGACGCCGCGGTCGCAAATGAATCTCATTGTCTGCACGCTACTCGCGCCTTGGGACGGAACGCTCGCCCGCTTTTCCCCTCCCTCACCCTCCCCCCCGGGGAACCCGGCCGGCCCGCGCGGGCCGGCCGGAGGGGGTTGGCGTCAGCCGCTTTCCTTTTCCTGGCTGAAGCGCTAGTTTCTGCAAGCACAAGCGCGCACGACCGAACTTACCGACGCGCGGCGCCCCGACGCGACCGCACGAGACAAGGAGCCCACCCGATGGCCGCCACCGCCGAGCCCGTCC
>CAYNGQ010000084.1:0-8162 GCA_964396735.1 uncultured Solirubrobacteraceae bacterium
CGGGAGACACTCGCCTTCGACCGAAGCCGGGAGACACTCGCCTTCGACCGAAGCCGGGGGACACGCGCCTTCGGCGCGAGTCCCCGTTTCGGCCAGCATCCCCGTTTCGGCCAGCACTCGACCGCCCCGTTGAACAACTGACCCACGTGGACGATCCCAAATGAGCACCACCGTCACGACCCCCACTCTCAGCAGCGAGCAGATCGAGGCCTTTGGCCGGGAGCTCGACGCGATCCGCCAACTCGTCTTCGCCGATTTGGGCGAGCGCGACGCCGAGTACATCCGCGCGGTGATCCGCGCGCAGCGGGGGTTCGAGATCGCCGGCCGCGGCCTGCTCTTCTTCAGCTTCATCCCGCCGGCCTGGCTCGGCGGCGTCACCGCGCTGTCGCTGTCGAAGATCCTCGACAACATGGAGATCGGCCACAACGTGATGCACGGCCAGTACGACTGGATGAACGACCCCGAGCTGAACGGCAGGCGCTTCGAGTGGGACAACGCCTGCCCCGGCGACCACTGGCGCCACTCGCACAACTACATCCACCACACCTACACGAATGTGCTGGGCAAAGACCGCGACGTCGGCTACGGCATCCTGCGCATGTCCGAGCTCCAGGCCTGGCGACTCCGCGACCTCGGCAACCCGCTCTATGCGGCGCTGCTGGCGCTCTTCTTCCAGTACGGCGTCGCCCTGCACGACCTCGAACTCGATCGGGTCCTCGCGGGTGAGATCGGGCTGGACGACAAGCACGAGGAGCTGGACGCGGTATGGCGCAAGGTGCGCCAGCAGACGCTCAAGGACTACGTCCTGTTCCCGCTGCTGTCAGGTCCGGCGGCGCCGCTCGTGTTCGCGGGCAACGCGACCGCCAACCTCGTGCGCAACCTGTGGGCGTTCACGACGATCTTCTGCGGCCACTTCCCCGACGGCACCGTGCAGTTCACCGAGGCGCAGACGGCCGAGGAGACCCGCGCCGAGTGGTACTACCGCCAGCTGCTCGGCTCCGCCGACCTGACCGGCGGCGAGCTCCTCCACATCCTCTCGGGCAATCTCTCCCATCAGATCGAGCACCACCTCTTCCCCGATCTCCCCTCCCACCGATACGGCGAGATCGCGGTCGAGGTGCGCGAGCTCTGCCAGCGCTATGGCCTGCCATACAACGTCGGTCCGCTGAGCAGGCAGTTCGGCAGCGTCGTGCGCAAGATCGCGCGGCTCGCGCTCCCGAGTCGCCCCCACCCGTCGCCCGCTCGGGACTCCTGACTGAGCAGGCGGGTCAGCGCCCACCTTTCCAACCGACTCCGCGCCCGCTACCCTGCGTGACCGTGGTCAGCACCAACCAGCTCAAGAAGGTGTCTAGAACGTAAGCAAAGGTCGCCGTCGTTGTCTCCTTAACGCTCTCGATCGTCGCTCCCCTATTGGAGGGCCTCGGCAAAGCGCGGAACGGTGAGCGTCAATCGGTCAAGGACGTCGGCGATGCTCATTGGCGGATTGGAGAGGGCTGCGGCTTGACGGGCGAGCGCCGCGTGGATCGCCTCGGGGTCGAGTTGGTAGAGGTCGAGCAGGAACCGATCGGGGTGGATCGCTTCGATGGAGTGCGGTTGACACGCGGCCAACGGGAAGTCGCGTAGGTTGAGAGTCACGAGCATCTCCGCCTGGCTGGCCGCCGCAGCGGCGAGCACGTGGCGGTCCTTCGGATCATTGGTCATCTTTGGCTCCAGGCGAGCTATCTCCCGGGTGTCGACGCCCGCTGCGTCGAAGGCCCCGCGCATCGCATCGAGCATCGCAGCGGCCTTCGGCGCAGTGGCGACACGGTTTGCGATCAGGTTGCGGGCCACCTCATCGAGAATGCGCTCGCTCCAGCAGGGGTCGTATACGCCGACCTGGGCCACTCGAAGAAGGGTGTCGCGCAGAGCGGCAGGGGGTAGAGGACGCTGGCGTCGAGTGCCGCGGTGAGGGCCACGGCAGCGAAGGATACGGTCAGGCTTGGACGGCGGAGGCCGTCCAGCTATCGGTATCCACCGGGGAGTTCCTGGGAAATGTGTGCCAGTTCGTCGAGCTTCGTGCGGCGCGTCATGTCGCGTTTGGCGCGGTAGGCGAGCAGGTCGGCGGTCTGCACGCGACGGTGGCTTCCGACCTTATGCGAGGGGATGTTGCCGCGGTCGAGCAGCTTGACGAGGTGCGGGCGTGAAACGTGAAGCAGGTCGGCCGCTTGCTGAGTGGTTAGCTCCTCTCCGTGGCTGATCAGCGCCAGCCTCTCCCCGTGCGCCATCCGCCGCACGAGCAACCGGAACGCGCGCAGTGCGGCGTCGGGGATCTCCGTCGCGTTGCCCTTGCCGTCGACAAGTTGTGCGGAGCCGCGGCGGTCGTAGATCGCCTCGATTTGATGCTCGAGGCTCTTGAAGGCGCCGCCTTCGTCTGGTGTGGCTTGAAATAGGTCGTCGGTGGCTGGGAGGGTCGTGTCGGTCATGGCGGGCGTGATGGGTGCCTGAATACGGTCACGCTAGCACGTAAACGCAATAAACGCAAATGCGAGGGTACGCACCGTGCAAGCTGAACCAAGCGCCGGTCCGCCCTTACGCCAGCAAAGCGCCTGGCGACCGAAAGTGAGGCTAAGCTAGCGATGTCGCAAGAACGGCGACCACATCCAAAACCGCGCTTTTGCAGGGAAAAACCTTGGTCAGCACTAATCAATTCAAGAACGGCAATCACATCGACGTGGAGGGCACGGTCTTCAAGATCGTGGAGTTCCAGCACGTCAAGCCCGGCAAGGGCGGCGCGTTCGTGCGCACGAAGCTGCGCCGGGCCTCCGACGGCGCGGTGATCGACCGCACGTTCAGGGCGGGCGAGAAGTTCCGCCCGGTGCACACCGAGGCGCGCAAGATGCAGTTCCTCTACGGGGATGGCACCGACGCGCACTTCATGGACACGGAGTCCTACGAGCAGCTGGCGGTGCCCGAGAGCAGCTTCGCGGAGGCGCTGCGCTGGATCAAGCCCTCCAGCGAGGTCGATGTGCTGTTCATCGACGAGCAGCCCTCCGACGTGCAGCTCCCGAGCGCGGTCGACCTGGAGGTCGCCGAGACCGAGCCCGGCCTGCGCGGCGACACCGCCTCGGGGGGCGGCACCAAGCCGGCGACGCTCGAGACCGGCGCCACGATCAGCGTTCCCCTGTTCGTGAACGTGGGGGAGCGGGTGCGGGTGGACACGCGCTCGGGCGAATATGTCTCGCGCGCCTGAGCCAACGGCCGGGGGCAGCGCCGGGACGTGTGCCGGGTGCTCCTCGTGGCCCGCGAGAGCGGCCAGCGGTTGTAAGCGGTCTCCGCTTGACACAGACCACGCGCGTCGCCGCGGTGGCGGCTAGCGTGCGCCGCTCCGAGCAGCGCCAGCAGGCGGTGTTTGCGCTCTACCAGCACGATCTCACCCACCTGCCGCTCGCGGACACGCTCCCCGCGGGGGCCTCGCTGATGACGCGCGCGCTGGCGCACGCCGCGGCCGACCGGGCGGCGGAGCTCGACGAGGTGATCGACCGCCACGCGCACGGCTGGTCGGTGGAGCGCATCCAGCCGCTGGAGCGCAGCATCCTGCGGGTGGCGCTGATCGAGATCCTGCACCCTGATGCGACGCCGGGCGAGACACCGATCCCGCCCGAGGGCGCGATCGAGGAGGCGGTGCGGGGCGCGAAGACGTTCTGCGGCGCGGACGCCCCGGCGTTCGTCAACGGGGTGCTGGCGGCGGTGTTGCGCGAAGTGCGGGAGAATGCCCCGATCTCATGAACGACACGACGGACTCCCTGGATGAGCTGATCGGGCGCCTGGAACGCGCGGCGGAGCAGTTGCGCTCCGGCGAGCTCTCCACCGATGCCGCGGCGACGCTGGTGGACGAGTGCGCGGCGCTGGCCAACCGCGCGGGGGCGGAGCTCGAGCGCCGCGCGCGCGCGGAGGTGCTAGCGCCGCCCCCCGGCCAGGACTCGCTGCTGTAGTGCCCGCCGGCGCTGTCCCCGCGGCCTCCTATCCCGAACACCTGCGGGCCGAGGTGGAGCGCTATCTGGAGAAGATGCGCTTCTCCGAGGAGGACCTGACGGCGGGCCTCGACGAGGCGATGCGCTACTCGCTGCTGGCGGGCGGCAAGCGGATCCGTCCCGTGCTCGCGCTCGCGACCGCCCACGCGGTGCGGTTGGAGCGCCGCGAGGTGCTGCCGCTGGCGGGCGCGATCGAGCTGATCCACACCTACTCGCTGATCCACGACGACCTGCCGGCGATGGACGACGACGGGCTGCGCCGCGGCCAGCCCACCTGCCACGTGGCGTTCGGCGAGGACGTTGCGATCCTCGCCGGGGATGGGCTGTACGCGGAGGCGTTCCGCCATCTCTTGACCCACCAGCGCGCGGCGCCCGAGCGGGTGTTGGCGGCGGCTGTCGAGCTCGCCGCGGCGACGGGCGCAGGGGGAATGGTGGGGGGGCAGTACGCGGATGTACGCGCCACGGCGCCGGGGGGGCTCGCCGGGTTGCGGCGCCTGCACGAGCTGAAGACCGGCCGGCTGATCGGGGCGTCGGTAATGTGCGTGCTGACATTGGGTGGAGTCGACGGACCTGCGACAATGGCGTTCAACCGCTTTGCGGCGGAGCTGGGCGTGCTGTTCCAGATCGTCGATGACATACTCGACGTGACCGGGACCGAGGATGCGCTCGGCAAGCCCCAAGGAAGCGATGAGCGTCACGGCAAGCGCACCTACGTGAGCGAGTTCGGAATCGACCAAGCGAAGGCACTGGCCGCGGAGTCCCACCGCACGGCGCGGGCGGCGCTGGCGGAGGCGGCGCACGCCGGCATCGATCCCGCCCACCCGCGCGACACCGGCGAGCTCGAGCGGATCACCGACTTCATCTACACCCGCACCTCATGAGCGACCAGCGACCAAGCAACAAGCAGGGCGGGCGAGGAAAGCGATCCCTGCTGGGCGGAGTGGAGGGCCCGCAGGATCTGCACGGTCTCTCCGAAGAGGAGTTGCAGCGCCTGGCGCAGGAGGTGCGCGAGTACATCATCGACACGGTGGGGGAGATCGGGGGGCACTTCGGGGCCAACCTCGGCACCTGTGAGCTGGCGGTGGCGCTGCACTCGCTGCTGGACTCGCCCCGCGACAAGATCCTGTGGGATGTCGGCCACCAGGCCTACCCGCACAAGGTCCTCACCGGCCGGCGCGATCGGCTGGACACGATCCGCCAGTACGGCGGCCTCGCGCCGTTCTGCTCGATCGCGGAGTCACCGCATGACATCATCGGCGCCGGCCACGCCTCGACCTCGGTCGGGTACGCCGTCGGCATCAAGGAGGGGATGCGCCACCTCGGCAGGGCAGGTGGGGATTCGCATCCCGACGGCAAGGTCGTGGCGGTGATCGGCGATGGCGCGATGACCGGTGGTGTGGCGTTCGAGGCGATCGGCCAGGCGGGGGGGATGGGCACCCCAATCGTGGTGGTGCTGAACGACAACGGGATGTCGATCTCCCCGAACGTCGGCGCGCTGTCGCGCTACTTCAACCGCGTGCGCCTCAACCCGAAGCTATGGCATGCCCGCGAGGGGGTCGAGGGAGGTCTTACGCGACTGCCCGGCGCGGTGGGAGCGGCCTTCGAGAAGCTGGGCCCCCAGCTGAAGGAGTCGTTGAAGGCGTTCTGGGCCCCCGGCCTGTGGTGGGAGGAGCTCGACTGGGCCTACATGGGCGTGATCGACGGCCACGACATGCGCGCGCTGCGCCAGGCGCTGCGCGAGGCGCTGGCCGCAGACCGCCCGGTGGTGGTGCACATCGCCACCGTCAAGGGCAAGGGCTTCGCGCCGGCCGAGGACGGGGGCCTGGAGGGCATGGAGAAGTGGCATGCAGCAAAGCCGAAGTCGATCCTCAACGGCTCGCCGACACCCGCGCCGGCGGTCTCGCAGGCCGCGAGCACGGGTCCCGTCGCGGCGGACGGGCGCGGCGCGGCCCGGCCGGCGGTGGCGAAGCCGCAGTACACACAGGTCTTCGGCGAAGCCCTGGTGAGGGAGTGCGAACGCGACCAGCGCGTGGTGGGCATCACCGCGGCGATGAACTCGGGCACCGGCCTCAACATCCTGCAAAAGGCGCTCCCGGAGCGCTACTTCGACGTCGGGATCGCCGAGCAGCAGGCGATCCTGTTCGCGGCGGGCCTCGCGCTCGAGGGAGTCAAGCCGGTGGCGGCGATCTACTCCACGTTCCTGCAGCGCGCCTACGACCAGATCGTGCACGACGTGTGCCTGCAGAAGCTGAACGTGGTGTTCGCGATGGATCGCGCGGGGCTGGTCGGCGACGATGGACCCACCCACCACGGCGTGTTCGACATCGCCTACCTGCGCTGCCTGCCCAACATCGTGCTGATGGCACCGCGCGACGAGGCGATGCTGGTGCACATGCTGCGCACGGCGCTGCTCTACGACGACGGGCCGATCGCGCTGCGCTACCCGCGCGGGGAGGGCGTGGGGGTGCCGCTGCCCGCGGAGCCGCGCGCGATCGCGATCGGCACGGGTGAGATATTGAGTGAGACCGAGGTCACTCCCGCGTCGGCCGGCGCCGGCAGGCGCGTCGCGCTGATCGGCTACGGATCGGGCGTCGGCAAGGCGCTGAGCGCCGCCGAGTTGCTGCGTGCTCGGGAGATCGCGGTGACCGTCGTGGACGCGCGCTTCGCCAAGCCGATCGACGCCGGGCTGATGGCCCAGCTGGCGGCCGAGCACGACCTGCTGGTGACTGTTGAGGAGGGCGTGCTCGCCGGTGGGTTCGGCTCGGCGGTGTGGGAGACTCTCAGCGAGATGGGGATCACCCCGAGGATCCTCCGCGTGGGCCTGCCCGACCGCTACGTGACGCACGGCAAGCCGGCGCTGCTGCACGAGGAGGTCGGCTTCACGGGCGCCAAGATCGCCGAGCGGGTGGCGGCGGCGATCCTCGACCGCGACTCCGCGGCGGTGGAGGCGTAGAGGCCGGGGCTTGGCTCACTCCAGAGGCCTCGGCCGGGTGGCCCCGCGAACATACGTGCGGTTTGTTGCTTGAGTCAAGGCCGAACATCTGTGCGCACTCTCACACATATACCCTCCCTGTATAAACCCCGCTAGACTCTGCTGCGCATGGCAGGCAGACGCTGGCGGAGGGGCGCTCCGATGAGCGCGCTATCGCCGCACGTGCGGGATCAACGGGTTGACGACGCGGCTCTTGAGGAACGGGATGGCCTCGTCGAGGAAGGTGGGGAGCCGCAGGTATCGGTCGCGGCTCGCTTTGTCCTTTCCGACACGGATCACTACGAGCGGGGTGCCCTCGATCTTCACGTCCACGGAGTCTTCGGGGATCTGGATGCGTGCGTCGTTCTTCGCAAAATCGACGGCCAGCTCGGGCAGGGCCTTGTAGACCTTTCCATCGCTTTTGAGGGCGATCGTGAAGTCGCTCAGGCCCGAGACGGTCACGGGCAGCTTCTCGTGGCGGTCGCGGTTCGACAGGCTGTTGAGGACCCTGAGTCGATCGGCCTCCGTGTCATCCCCAGTGTCCTCGGGCGGTTGCAGACCCTTGAGGATTGCGAGCGCCGGTGCCTTGAGCGATTTTGTGTCGGAGGCCCATCGTGCTCGCAGCTTGCCCCGCTCCGCGTTCTCGCCTGGGAGGGGGTCCTCCCAAACGCCTTGAAAGAAGATGGGGAAGATGACGCCGCTGCGTTCCTTGTTGGCGACCAAGCAGGACATCAAGTGGTCGAGCCCGGAGCGCAGGTTGTAGATCACGTCGGCCGCGATGATCAGAATGTCGGTGTTGCCGGGATCGGACGTGAAGACGAGGCGATGGATCGTCTTCTGCTTCTTGCCCTCGACCCCTTGGCGCACCGTGTATGGCTTGCGGGCTGCGTACTCGTCGATGGCTTCGTGCAGCTCGATGAGGTGCTTTTCGGCCCGGCTGACCTTGGCGAGATAGGACGGGACGACGGCGCTCAATGCCCTACCCTCGTCGTAGATGGCTGACGACAAGCACGAGCTGAAGCCTACCCAGCTAACCCAGCCGAAGGGCCACGACAGGGACGGCAAGCCGTATGAACCGATCGAGATCCCCGTCCCGACAGAGGGGGACGTGATGGGCCTGCTTGAGAAGGTCGCGCACGCCCACACCGACGCGGACGACGAGTAGAACTTGACCCGAGCGA
>CAYNGQ010000085.1:0-13032 GCA_964396735.1 uncultured Solirubrobacteraceae bacterium
CTCGCGCGCGCCGACCCCGGCTCGCTGCTGGACGTGGGCTGCGGCGAGGGCGTGCTCGTGCACAAGTGGGCGCAGCGACTCGCGGGACGGCGAGTCGTCGGCATCGACCTGGAGGAGGAGTCGATCCAGGCCGGCTGGGCACAGCGGCAAGCGCCCAACCTCGAGTACCGCGTGATGCCCGCCGAGAACCTGCCGTTCGCCGACGGCGAGTTCGATCTGGCAAGCGCGATCGAGGTGCTGGAGCACGTGCCCGACCCCGTCCACACGCTCGCCGAGATGGCGCGCTGCGCCTCGCGCCACCTGCTCGTGTCGGTCCCGCGCGAGCCGCTGTGGCGCGCGCTCAACATGGCCCGCGGCGCCTACCTGCGCGAGCTCGGCAACACCCCGGGGCACCTCAACCACTGGTCGCGGCGCTCGTTCGTGCGCCTGCTCGCGCGCCACGGGACGGTCGCCGAGGTGCGCTCGCCCTTCCCGTGGACGATGCTGCTCGTGCGTCTTTGACCTCGCCCCTGCGCCAGTGACCGGCGTGCCCTCCTCCGACCCCGACGCCCCCGCGATCCCCGCCACTCCCTCCTCCCGGCCCTCCAGCACCGACGGCGACGTTCCCTCGCCGCGCGCAGCGGGTCAGGCGACGGCGAGCGAGCCGACTCGCTCATACGGCAGCGGCGCGCGGCTCCTCTCCGTGGGGATCGCCGCGACCGGGCTGCTGACGTTCGCCTACTTCTCGATCGCCTCGCACGTGCTGAGCGCAGAAGCGGCCCAGCGCCTGGACGTGCTGTGGTCGGTGATGTTCGTCGTGATCTCGGTGATCTACCGACCTGTCGAACAGCTGCTCTCGCGCACGATCGCCGAGCGCCGCGCCCACGGCCACGCCGAGCACCCGCTGCGCGTCCCGCTCGCGCTGCAGGGCAGCTTCGCGCTCCTCTTCCTCGTCGTCGCGCTGGCGCTGCACGAACAGCTGATCCACCAGGTCTTCGACGGCTACACCGCGCTCTACTGGGTGCTGCTCGTCGGCACGCTCGCCTATGCCGGCTCCTACTTCGCGCGCGGCTGGCTGGCCGGCCACCAGTTCTTCGGCCTGTTCGGCGCGCTGGTGCTGATGGAGTCCACCTCGCGGATCTGCTTCGCCCTGGCGGTCGCTCTCGGCCTCACCTCCGGCCAAACCGCGGTCGCCCTCGGGATCGCGGCCGCGCCGCTGCTCTCGCTGGTCGTGGTGCCCGCCGCGTTCGCGCGGGCCGCGAGGGAGCGCCGGGAGACTGCGGGCGGAGTGGTCACTGCGGGGGAAGGGAACGCCGTGGCGACGGCGGAAGCCCGGAACGCGGTGGCAGCGGCTGGGGTGTCGAGAGGACAAAGCATTCTTTCAGCCACCCACCAAACCCGTCGTTCAGCCGTAGACCAACCAGAGGTCGCAGCGTTCACCGTCGACGAGGCCGACGCGGCACTCGCCGGCCCGGGGACGGAGGGGGTGCAGGAGGTCGCAGCGCACGAGGAACTCTCACTCTCGCGCGGTGGGCGCTTCGCGCTGTGGGTCTCCGGAATCATGCTCTCCGAGCAAACCCTTCTGAACGCTTCGGTGCTGACAGTGGACGCGCTCTCCCCCGACAAGGCCCTCGCGGGGATCGTGTTCAACGTGATGCTGATCGCCCGCGCCCCTCTGCAGCTCTTCCAGGCGATCCAAACCTCGCTTCTGCCTCACCTCACCGGCCTGGAGGCCCGCGAGGGCCACACCGCCTTCGCCCACGCGATCCGCCTGACCCTAAGAGTGATCGCCGCGTTCGCCGCCGCCGTGGCGCTTGGCCTGCTGCTGATCGGCCCGTTCGTGATGGGCCACATCCTCTTCGGCCAGACCTACACCTACAACCGCTTCGGCCTCGCCCTGGTCGGCCTCGGCATGGGCATGCACCTCGCCTCGGGCACCCTCAACCAGGCCGCGCTGGCGCGCAATCGCGCCCGTGCCGCCGCGTACTGCTGGCTCGCCGCCGCAGTGATGTTCCTGGGGTGGATGTTCATCCCGGCGGTTGGTGAACGGTGCTTCGCGCGGAGATTGGGTACCTGGGGGCCACGACGCTGCTGGCGGTGCTGCTGGGGGTTCTATACCAGCGGGGGAGACAGCGAGACAATGCCGAGCCGGGCGCGCGTACCGTCCCAAGCCGTACGTAGGTTTGTGGAGCTATCCGCCACGCACCCTTGAGCCGTACGCACACTGGGAGTACAATCGCGATATGGCGACCATCGAGAGCAAGACGCATCGCTGGAACATGCGTGTGGCGGAGGATGTCGACGCGATCGTGCGGATGGCGGCCGAGCAGACCAACCAGCCGTTGACCGACTTCGTCGTCCGGGCAGCACGGGTGCTCGCCGAGGACACGCTGGCCGATCGGCGGGTGTTTCGTCTCGACGACGCCGCCTGGGATGAATTCGTCGAGATCTTGGATCGGCCCGCCCGCCCGGTTCCCGAGCTCGCCCGCCTGCTGTCGTCTGCCAGCGTCTTCGACGATTAACTCTCGTGGCAGCCTTTCAGCGGCCCGTCGCTCTGGAGGCGCGACACCGCACCGAGAGCTTCCGCTGTGGGGTGCTGTCACTCGATGAGTGGCTGGGCAAGCACGCGCTTCAGAGTCACCGCAGCGGCGGCTCTCGCGTGTTCGTCACCACCGCTTCCGACTCAGATGTCGTCGGCTACTACGCTCTCGCCGCGGGGGCGGTGATACCTTCCGACACCTCGGCGCGGCTCGCCCGCGGTCTCGCGACCAACCAACCGGTCCCGGTGGTCCTGCTGGGTCGCCTCGCGGTCGACGCCCGCCATCAAGGTCAGCATCTTGGCCGCTCGCTGCTGCTCGACGCGATGGCACGGGTCGTGCAGGCCGGCGAGCTGATCGGAATCCGTGCGCTGCTCGTGCATGCCGTAGACGAGCGCGCGCGGGGGTGGTACGAGCCATTCGGCTTCGAACGCTCGCCAACCCATCCACTGCACCTGATCCTCCTGATCAAGGACCTCCGCGCGACGATCAAAGACCTTTGATCGTGGGCCGCAGATCCGCAATGTGAGGCCTGCGGATCAGCGAAATCTTGCTGTGGCAACCAGGCTGCTTGCGGTGATCTTTCGACGCGGGATACCCGGGTCGATCCGCTGACAATCCGCAACTTATGCCTTCGCCGGGTGTAGGTTCGGCGTGCGCGTGAGGTCTGCGATTTCAACTCGGCATGTGTGGCTCATCGTGAGCTCGATCACCGTGGCGTTCCTGAGTGTCGGGGCGTCCGCTCAGGCCGCCGAAGCCCCGAGCGGCATCGTGTTCGGCCCGCTGTCCACTCTGGGCTCCCCCTTCGGCAGTCGTGTTGACCTGAGTGCCGCGATGAGCCCGAGCGGAGAAACCATCCTCGTATGGAACTTCCTTGCCGGCTTCGGAGACGGCGCGCCGCGCAGCGTCCAGAGCGCGTCCATCGCGCCCGGGGCCGCTGCCGCGGGGCGGATCAGCACGCTGAGCGCCGGCGGTCATTGCTCGCCCCCGACGCTTGCGGCCGCAGCGAGAAGAACTGCCGTAGCCTGGTTTGAAGAAGCGCCCGCTGACGGGGTCGAGGAAACGGAAGTGGTGGCTTTGAAGGTGCGCAACCTGCTGCCCGGCGGCGAGTTGGAAGCCGCCCGCACCGCCTGGCAACCCGGCCGGCACACCAAATACTCCGGCTCGGATCTGGTGGACGCCGTCGATCCCGCCGGCGACGAGGTGGTGGCATGGATCACTTGGCAAGAAGGTCAGCAGAATCCCTCCAAGTGGACCGTGATGGTCTCCAGCAGGAGGGCGAGCGGGGCGTTCACCAAGCCGGTGGCATTGACGCACGAAGCAACAGATGTGCCGCCCGCCGTCGCGATGAGCCCCAACGGCGAAGCGACCATTGTTTGGCCGGGTCCCGACGGGCAGCAGGTCTTGACCTCCACGTGGCCCGCCGGAGAGCCGCCCGGACCGACCGCCGTGCTAGATCGGTACAACCCGGCGGGCTACCTGGCGACCTTCGAACGCTTCCGCGACCTGCAGATCCAGACCGACGCGTCCGGCGGCGAGCTTGCGACGTGGCTCGATGGGCTTCCCGAACGGGGCGAGAGGCCTCATGCCGTGGCCTTGAAGGCGGCGTGGCGTCCACCCGGAGCCGGCTTCGACCCGTCACAGACCGTGAGCGCCGAGGCGGCGGAAGCGCGCGAACCGGCGGTTGCGCTGAACGCCGCCGGAATGGCGCTGATCGCCTGGAGCGAAATCACGAGCAGCGGGCTGGGGCCGGTGCTGAGTTACGCGAGCGCCCCTCCCGGCGGCGCGTTCGACCCGCCGACCGCGACCGCTGCCGCGATCGGCCAGCGACCGGAGCTCGCCGCTGCCTGGCTGCCGGACGGGAGCGTCCTGCTCTTTTGGCGGAGCAATCACAGCCTCTTCGCCCTCCGCGGGGTCCCCGGCGCGACCTTCCCCGCCCCCGCAACCGTTTTCGCCTACCTGGAAGAACTCGGCAACGGCGTCATGGCCGCCGGCGGCGCGAGCGACCCGGTATTCGCGTGGCTCAGCGGCTCCCGATTATTCGCTCCGACCGAACAGATCCAGTTCAAGGTCGCCGATGGTCTCGCCGGTCCCCCGCGTCCGATTCTCGCGCCGGTGCTGTCCCTCACGGGCAGCAACGACCTACGCCGCCAGCATGGACTGCTGGTTCTCGCTCGCTGCTCGGAACGATGCAGACTGACCGCCACAGCTCGTCTGGTCGCTCTCAGCGCCGGCAGCAGTGCGACCCATGAAACCTACCGCGGCATCGGCGCCTTTGTTTCGCTGGATCGCCTGCTTCCCGCCAACCGGGAACAGCTGCTGAATCTGCGCGCAACCCCGAAGCTCGTGCGCGCGTATTGCGGCGCAAGGCGCCACAGCGAAGTCGATGCCGAAGTGCATCTCGCCGTCTATGGCCAGGCGAGCGACGCAACCCAGGCGATTACTCTGAGCGCCTCCCCCCGCGGCACGGCCTGCTCGCGATGAGGTGGCGGATCGCCTTTCTGCTGGTCCTCGTAGCTTCCCTATCGGGCGTTGCGTCAGCCGCGAGCGCAGCGCCTGAACTGGTCACTGATGCCTTTACCCTCGCCGGCCGAGACGACCAACTGGCGCTCGCGGGGCCCGCGGCGCTCGTGGGGACCGAAGCAGGACCGAACATCGACGTCGTGCGCTCCTTCACCCCCGGACAGCCACCCACGGCGATCGCCCGCGCGACGCTTGACTCCGCTCAAGACAGCTCGATCTCATTCGGCGCCTCGTCCAGCCGGATCGTGCTGCTCGACTCCGGCTCCACGCCCGGCTACAAGGGCTCCGGAGGGAGCTTCTACGAACGCCTGGCGTCGGGTCCGCTTGGCTCGCTGCTCAGCACCCTCACCGCCGGCTGCCTGCTCGCGCCGAGCCTCGACGAAACGGTCAAGGACGAAGGTGGCGACTTCCGATCCCATTCGGTCGTCGCAATCGACGGGGAAGTGGTCGCCTACGACAGCTTCGGCTGCCTTGTGATTCGAGACTTCGCGTCGGGACTGCAGCGCGTGGTGGCTCTACAGGCAACCCTCGACCCCGTTTACGACGGGTACCTGCTGCATCTGCCACAGGCCGCGCTGCTGCGCGTCGCGGGCAGGCTGGTCGCCTACCGAGCCAACCCGCCCGGCGGCGAAGGACCCGCATCCGTCGTCGTCTACGACATCGACACCGGGAGCGAGGTGTACAGCGTGCCTCTGCCACCCGAAGCACCCGAGGGGCCCGCGCGCGTCGGGTCGCCCACCTTCGACCTGCAGTCCGACGGCACGCTCGTTGTCGCCGATCCGTCGACGTGCACCGCGACTGTGAGCACGATCGCCGCGCCCTCTCCTCGCCCACTTGGCATCCCGGCGTGCTACGTGCGACGCGTACGTGACGGGCGAGTGCTGGTCGTGGCGCCAAGCGCTGGAGATGACCGTGTGCTCGAGTGGTCGCCGATCGAAGCGCCGCTCGCCCACCCGATCGCCGATCTCGGCAGCGACGGCTACATGGAAACGGTGCCGCCCGACATGAACGAAACGACCGTTCTGTACGAGCTCAGCGGCTGCTATCCCAACGGCGACATTCTCTCATGTCAGCCTCCCGATCGCTGCGGCCAGGCGATGACAGAGACCCTATCGCGCACCCTTGAACCGTGCGCAATGCTATGACTGCGGGAACTTGACGGCGATGAATTCGGGCCCCCTATGAGAATCGTCTACCACGACTAAACTTCGTCCAGTACCGCCCATCATGCTGCTTTTTTCCTGGCTCTCACGGCCCGCCCGGATACGTGGCGGAGGCAAACACAACGGCAAGAACGAACAAGAGCGCCACAAGGAAACCGGCAACAGATAGCGCCCTCAACAATGGCCCGAAACGTCGTGCACGTATAGCGAAGATCATACCTCCGATCGTGACCAGAATAGGTAACACAAAGATGCCCTCGAGTACGCCTCCACCGCTTACGCTATCTGGAAAGTTCACGACGTGAAGCGAGTGCAGCGCGGTGCAGTAATTGCTGAAATGCCAGCCTGTATCGTCCTGAGGGCTGGTGTCGCAACGTACCTGCGTCACCGTAAACGCAAGGAACGAACCAAGCGCGATGAAGAAAAGAGCCCCGGCGCCGATCGAGGTCAGTTCCGAGTGAGACAGTAGTTGAGAGCTATGTCGGCTCTCCACCTGGGAGTCCAGAATTTCGCCCCTCCGATCCATGCAACATCACCGAGCACGAACAGCAACCGCGGATTACGGATCCACCCTCGCGGCGGCATAGCATACCATACCAGTGCTGGCCGTCGACCCGAAGCAAGTCATTGTCTCAACAGTGCTCGAGCGCGCTGGCGTAGAAGTCGAGATAGCTCCCCCAATGACTGTTCCAGTAGGCGGTTTCGTGCCCGCCGGGCCATACGTGGAACTCAACGGGAAGCCCTTTTGATTTGAGGGTCTGGGCGAATGTCGTATCCGCAGATCTGAATGGGTCTTCGCTACCCACGTCTATCCATAGCCGTGCCCCAGGGTATGGGGTGGGGCTTTCCGTAGCTGCTTGAATGACATCATGGCGGGCAAAGTCTTCGGCGTTGTCGAACGCCCCAGCGGCCGATTCCCAACCGTTCAGCCACAAGGCCGGCGAGTCACCACCGACGGCGCAGAAGCGCCCCGGATTCAGCCGGGCCAGGTCATAAGCGCCGAAGCCGCCCATCGACAATCCACCGATGGCGATGCGACGCGGATCGGCACCCAGCAGGCGGACGGCCCGTGGGATCACCTCATCCATCACGTACCTGCCCCACGCCCCATCTTTGCGGTCGTGCCAGTAGGAGTCTTCGCCCCCATCGGGAAAGACGACATCCGGCGCCCGTGAGCCCAGCTTCGCAAGAGCGGCGAAGAACTGGCCGCTCAGGTTAAAGTCCTCGTTCTCCCCCTTGCCGTGCAGGAAGACGAGCAGCGGACGCCCAGCATCGGAGCCTCCCGCCGGGATCACTGCCGCCTCGGTCAGCATCTGATACACGAGTGGGCTGTCGATCGTGAAGTGGATTACCCTCGCGCCGTGGGTGTCGACCCCGCGCAGCGCCGACGCGAGCACGACAGCGATGCTGGCGACTGCCATCGCCAGCACAACCAGGGCTACTGCCCGGCGCCTACGGCAGCGACGACGTCTGTCGACCTGCCTCATTCCCATAAGTTCGCACTACGGACGTCCGTGGTCGCCCAGAACGTTTGACCTGCAACCGGGCGGTTCAGTTTGGGATCGAGAGCAAACCGCAAGCCTTAATACCGAGTACCACGAAGATGATGGCACATTATATTAAAATTGTTGGGTTCCTCTTCATCCAACAGCGCATCCTCCAGCACCGTTCGACCAGTCACGCATAACCTTTCCTTATACGGCCGCGACCGTAATGCTTTATTCAACGCCGACATCGATCCAAATCGAGCGTAGTCCAAAAATCCACCAACATATTCGCAGTCAATTGTAGCCGTTGTCGCATTAGGCCCTACCCACTTTACAAAACTCGTATTAGACGATGGCTTTTTTATTTCAATCTTCTCACATCCCGTTTTGCTCAGCCATCCCGGCACCGCAGCCTCTATCTTTTCGAATTCGTCCTTTTTGCTCTTTATGATAAGCACCACCACGGCAATAATTGCTATTGCCAATACCGTTGAGTAAATGACTACCGACCTTTGCCTATAACTCATATCTATTGTTCAAGCAAGTTGATGCTCTTCGTAAAATGAACTCTTACGTAGTTGATAAAAAGCCTTATATGTTCTTTTCGATACCTCGCTATCTCGTGCGCAACCGTCTCGGTCTTTCCGTTGCCATGCTGAGCTACCAGTACTTCATTTTTATTGACCTTAACAACTACTTGCGTATGGTCAAATACTTTAGAGGCCCCGATCTTCTCAAAGAGAAGGTCACCCGGGCGCAACACGTGCGTCATGGCGTCGGGAAAGCCTTTCTGCGGAATCTGGCTTGCGAGCCCCGTGTCTACAAGAAGGTGATTCCAGAGATCCTGCGATCTTACAAACGCTGATGAAAACTCGTATGCAGGCACAGGTCCTGGCTTTGCGATGCGAGCAAACCTTTTACTATGAAGCGAATACCATGCATAGTCACTTTCATTACCATCTTCAAAATCATAGCTAAACTGTACGCCGCCCGCGACAAGTGCTTGACTCGCAAAGTTCGTACAGTCCCCACCGCCCCCACCAGTAAAGTTGTCATAAGCAGGGTTAAAGCCGTCATACCATTTGAGTGCGTAGGCAGCCGCGGCAGCTCCGTTGTAGGTTCCGCACGCCACGGTACTGCCTGGGCAGATTTTTGTAAATGCGATATGAGCGTGCGGACCTAGAATACCCGTGGTGACATCTGTGATCTTTTCTCCACCGGAGGGGGGCGACAGGGACTTTGGTTCGCCGCCTTCCGTGGAGATGACTTCGATGTGAGGCGTGAGCCAGATCACGGCAATTCCAGGACCAGCTTCGCCTACCTCATAGCCATCCCGAAGGACGTCGACTTCGTGAGGACCCGGCGCTGGTGAGTTCGAATCCTCTTCTTCAGTGGGTGTAATGTCTGTCAGGCTGACTCCGTCCGTTTTAATCTTGTAGAGATTCCTGACATTGGGTTTGAAGCGCGCAATCAGTTCTTCAAAGCCTGTCGGATATTTGCTTTGGGGCGTGATACCAACGAACTCTATTTCGCTGCTGTCAGCCGTGAATCGCGGTGTATCTGCCGCGGTTATGTCACCAAGGTCCAGCCGTTCGGCTTCCGTTCCATCGAAGTTGGCAACGTACAAGCCCCATGGTTCGCTGCTGGATTCCCTACCAATGTACGCCAGCTGGCTGCCGTCCGGGGAATAGGTTGGCGACTCCGTATATCTGGTACCCGTTTCTATCGGAGTCGGGGCAGCGGCATTGGAGCCATCGGCATCCACACGATAGAGCTGAGTGGTCTTTACACCTTCGTTTTCGACGACGCGTGTGTAGGTCAGGCTGGTCCCGTTGGGTGACCATGTAGGCTGGCTGCCGTTACCCGGGATGAACCTGGCCTGGCTGCCATCATAGTTCATGAGGGCGATTTTCGCTTCGCTGTTCAGGTCTTCGGCTCCTCCACTGGGAGCGCTCGGGCACAGGTTCTCGTCTACACATCCATGAGAGATACTCCCTGGGGGCAACGCTTCGAATGCAACCATCTCCCCGTCCGGGGAGATGGTTGGGTGTTGGAGGTTGCAGGCACTCGCGCCAGCTTCCCCATCGATCGCTTCGCAATTGGTGAGTTCGTGAGCTTCACCGCCTCCGACATTGGCCGTAAAAATCGAGTTGGCGGTGGTGTAGAGGATCTTTTCGCTGTTGGAGGGTGTCGTTTCGCCGATCATAGGGCTCAGTTGCGAGGCCCTTGCTACACGGCCGGACTCGTTGTGGGCGGTCACGACCACTCGTAGCTGATGCCCGCCATCGTCAGAAGCGACATCGTAGGTCCTCCGGTCGGCTTCGGCGATGTCTTCGCAGCTACTGCCGCCCCCCTCGCAACGTTGCCACTGGTAGGTGAGCGCTTCCCGCCTCAGACTTGGATCGATGTTCTGCCAACTACCGCTGTCCGTCGTGATCTGCGCGCCGGAGGCGGCGGTGCCGAGCAGCGTAACCCCCGGCACAGTGAGATTGACCGGCGCCGGGGCGGCTGCAGCGGCAGAGGTTGCGGAGGAAGTCGCCGTGCTCGACCCGGCCGCGTTGGTTGCCGTGACCTGAACCTTCAAGATGTTGCCGACGTCTCCTTCTTCAACCTGGTAGGTATCGCCGATGGCACCTGGCACTTCGGAGCATTCCCCTTCTGGGGAGCAGCTGAACCACTGGTAGGCGTATGTCATCGGCGTGCTCCCCGACCATTCCCCGTGGCTCGCGGTCAGGGTCTGCAGGTCCGTGGCGTCGCCTGAGATCGTCGGCAGAGATGTATTCATCGGGGCGCTGGCCGCGGTGATCGTCCCGGATGGCGCCGAGGTCGCGCTGGCGTTGGCACCCTGGTTGGCAGCAGTCACGCGGACGCGCAGCGTGTCCCCGTCATCGCTTGAGGTCGTAGTGTAGGTCGAAGCCGTGGCGTCGCTGATGTCAGCGCAGGCTTCGCCGCTGGTATTGCAGGTCTCCCATTGGTAGCTGTAGCTGAGCGTCCCGCCGCCACCGTGCCATGTGCCCGTATGGGCGGTCAGCTGCGATCCGGCGGTCGTTTCGCCGGTGATGGTGGGCGCGGTGTCGTTGGTGGGGGGCACTTCGACCACGTGAGTGTAGATGTCCACCGTGTCCGTTTCCTCAGCGACCGCTTTATCGGCCCGCCAAGCGGTGCCCGTCAGGACGATCTCGATTTCGTGGCCCAGGTCTTCGCTGGTCAGCGTGTAGCTGGGACTGCTTCCGCTCGATAGCACGGTGTTGGGCGCTTCGGGTTCGTTGACCCTGAGGAATTCGTAGCTAGTCGTGATCGGCAGTTCGGGGTAGCTCGAGAACGTACCGCCAGCGGTGATCGTCTGGCCGACAGCTGTAGCCCCGGTGTAGGTTTCGCTCGGGTTCGACGTACCGCTGTAGGACATACCTGTCACTTTGACGGCATCGGTGCTGGGCCCCGTTTCGCTGGTGGCGCTCCCGGCGACGTTGGTCGCGGTTTCCACGAGGCTCAGCTTGTAGCCGACGTCCGCTGCGCGCGGGGTATACGTGAGGCTGGTCGCGCCGGGAATTGCGGTGCAGGTGGGATCACACCGCTGCCATTCGTAAGTGATGGTCGGGTCGCCCGTCCAGGTCCCCGGCGAGGGATGGATCGGCTGGTACACCGGAAACTCCGGTTCGCCCCAGCTTTCAAGGAAAAACGGCAATTTTGGCGCTTCGACGTTCGTCGGTGCGTCCGGATCTGCCACTACGTCAGTGGTTTCGCTCGTGCTAGAGACGCTACCCGCAGCGTTGGCGGCCGACGCGACGATACGCAGCTTATGGCCTATGTCGCTCCTGACTACTGTGTAGGTTGCATCGGTGGCTTCGTTGATTTCAGCGCATTCGCCGCCTTCCGAGTTGCAGCGCTTCCATTGGTAGGTGTAGTGGATGACCGGGCTGCCGCTCCAGCTGCCCGGGCTTGCGGTGAGGACAAGGCCGTCTTGCGCGGTGCCGGAGATCGTCGGTGCGGCGGTGTTCAATGGCAGCGTGGCGGCGTCAAGGACAGGGGTGGAGGGGGATGCGGCGCTTGCTTCAGCGCTTTCGTCGGGGCTCCTGGTGCTCACCAGCACCCGAACCGTCGATCCTGCATCCGCCGCCGGCGGAGTGTAGTCGCTTTCGTAGCCGTAGGACAACGCTTCGGGGATATCAACGCAGTCTGCCCCACTTGCGTTGCACAGCTGCCACTGGTCGGTGTAGGCCGGCCCGGAAAGCGGCGTGAGAACACCTGTGTTGCCAAACCAGGAGCCGCCAGTCGATTTCAACTGATTGCCGACCACCGCTTCCCCCGTGACCTCGGGGAGTGTCGTATTAACCGGAGGGATAGCGACGACGGCGCTCGTTCTTTCTTCGGCCCGAGCCGTCGTTGAACCGTAGGCGTTGGTCGCGGTCACTTCGACGGTGAGCCGCAGCCCGTCAAGTTCGGCTGTAGGTTCGAAAGTTTCTCCCGTGGCGCCCGAGATGTCGTTGCATTCGGTGTAACCGACCTTGCACGACAGCCATTGGTAGCTGTAGCCCGTCGGTTCGCCGTGCCATTCCCCGTGGTGAGCGGTCAGCGTTTCTCCATCCTTGGCAGTGCCGCCGATCGTCGGCGCAACGACGTTCCCGGGAGCGCTGTCTTCGGGGTACACGTATTGGGCACGAGCGTATTCGGTGGCAGAGCCGGCCGAGTTCGTGGCTTTGACTTTGACTCTAATGTTTTTGCCCCCGATGGTGAGGGTATATGTCGAACCGGTTGCCCCGGAGATGGCTTCGCAGCTGACTCCGCAGCTTTCCCATTGATACGTGTATGAGATCGGCTGACTCCCAAGCCATTTGCCGGGATGCACGGTGATCGCGTCGCCGACGCCAAAGCCGATGTCACTGGCTGTCATGTATGGCGAGGTTAGGTTGAACGGAGCGTGATTCTGGACGGTCCACCACGTCGGAGACGATACCTTCGTATCTGTGCCGTAGGAGTTTGTATAGACGACCGTTACTCTGAGCTCGTGCCCGATGTCGCTACTGCCCGAGACGTAGCTGGAGCTGGTCGCGCCACTGATTTCCACGCAGCTCGCCCCGCTGCTGTTGCAGCGTTCCCACTGGTAGGATTCGCTGATCGGGCCGGCTCCACGCGCGGCCACGTCGCCCGCGGTTAGCGTTTCCCCGACATAGAACGATTCGTAGTCCACGACCGGGGTCTGTCCTACGGGTGGCCCGAGTGCGACCACAGCCGTCGCTTCCGACGCGACCGTTGTGCTTCCGTACGGGTTCGTCGCCGTGACCGCCAGTCTCAGCGTAGAGCCCACGTCGGCTTCGCTGAGGGTGTATGTCCCCCCGGTCGCGC